>JBGOTH010000036.1:0-12383 GCA_041476345.1 Methylomirabilia bacterium | reverse complement strand
CTAAGGCTACTGGCGCCGTGACGACTTGGAGAAGAATAGCGGCGTTCGAGCGCCGGCTTTTGCCGGCGCAATCCTGGGGGAAGGCAGCGCCGAACCGGCGTCAGCCGGTGAGAAACGTCGGGAGGGGGGCGAAGCCGCGAAGCCCCCCTCCGAGTTATCGGACCTTGATCGAGACGTAGGCCGACATGCCCGCACGGAGGGTGGGCGGGTTGCCGGTTTCCTTCGCGTCGAACCGGATCTTCACGGGCAACCGTTGGACGACTTTCACCCAGTTGCCGGTGGCATTCTCCGGCGGGAGCAGCGAGAAGCGCGCCCCGGTGCCGGCGGCGAGTGAATCGACCGTGCCCTTGTAGGTTCTCCCGGGCACGCCGTCGACGACGATGCTCGCCGGCATGCCGGCCCTGACGCCCGCGAGCTGCGTCTCCTTGAAGTTCGCGACCACCCACACTTCTTGGAGCGGGACCACCGCGAGAAGAGGCTGACCCATCTGCACGATCTGACCGACCTCGACGGTCCGCTTGGCCACCATGCCGTCGACGGGCGCGCGCACCTGCGTGTGCTCGAGGTTCAGCTCCGCGACGGCGAGGTCCGCCTGCGCCTCGCGAAGCTGGGCCTCCGCGAGATCGCGCTCCGCTTCACGGACGTGGACCTCCTGCATCATCGCTTCGGCGTTGATGCGCTTGGCCCGGGCCTCGCTCGCGCGCGCCGCGGCCATCCGGAACCCGATCTGCTGCGGCTCGTATCCGCTGTCCCGGATCTTCAGATCGGCTTCCGAGCCGGCGAGATCGCGCTGGGCCTGCACGACGCGCTGGTCGTTGGCACGCACGGCCGCCTCCGCCCCGCGCTCGTCCGTGACCGCCTGGTCGTAGTCACGCTTGGCGACGAGCTCCTGCTTGACGAGCGCCGCGATGCGATCGAGGTCTTGCTTGGCACGGACCCACGCTTGCTGGGCACGCTCGAGCTCCGCCTGGGCGGCGCCGAGCGCAGCCCGGCGGGAAGCGACCGTGGCCTGCCCCGACTCCTGCGCGCTCTGGGCGGAGGTCACCGCGGAGGCGGCGCTCTGGGATGACGCCTGCGCGGAGGCCATCTGCGCGGACGCGGATTCGCGGGTGAAGCCGATGCGCGCCGCCGCCGCGCGGAGCCGGCTCTCCGCGATCCCGATAGCCGCGCGTGCTTGATCGAACCGCGCACGGTAGTCCCGGTCGTCGATGCGCATCAGCAGCGCCCCGCGCTTGACCTGCTGGTTGTCGTCGACGAGGAGCTCGACGATGTGGCCTGGGACCTTGGCGCTGACGGTGGAGACCGTGCCCTCGACGTACGCGTCGTCGGTGGAGGCATGACTCCGGTAGTACAACCACGCGGGAACGCCCCAGACGGCGCCCGCGATGAGAACGACCACTGCGGCAATCAGGAGCGGACGGCGTGCCACTGGGTTACTTCCCTCCCATCATCTCGTCCTCAGCGCCCCATCGCCACCGCGAACCGCTTGGCTTCGCGCTTCCCGCCATCCTTCCACGCTTGCCGGAGCTTCGCTTGCTCCTGGAGCCGTTCGTCGGTGCCGGGGTGCGTCGAGTTGAACTTCACCACGCCCGCATCGGCGCTCTTCGCCTTCAGCGCGGCGAGAAACTCACGGAGCCCCGCAGGATCGTACCCCGCGCGCGCCGCGTACTGAAACCCGACTTTGTCCGCGTCGCTTTCGTCACCGCGGCTGAAGCCCTTGATGACCGTCTGCTCGACCGCAACGTCCGCGCCGAGAGCGATCAGACTCGCAAAGCCGCCGACCTTCGTGAACGAGAGCCCTGCCTCGACACCCCGGAGGAATACCGCCTTCCGCTTCGCCGTCTTGATCGCGTCGACGTGCTGCTTGAGCGCGACGTGACCGACCTCGTGGCCCAGCACGCCGGCGAGCGCCGCCTCGTCAGACATCAGGGCCAGCGCGCCCTTCGAGACGAACACGAAGCCACCCGGTGCGGCAAGCGCGTTGATCTCCGGCGTGTCGAGCACCGCGAAGTTGTAGCGCACATCGGGACGGTCCGACGTCGCGGCGACGGTGTTGCCGACGAGCGCGACGTATTTCGTCAATGCGATGTCGCGCGAGATCTTGTAGCGGCCGCCCACGGCGGCGGTGACCGAGCGCCCGAGCTCCACCTCTTCCGGCTCGTCGATATCGACGAAGGCGCCGCGGAGATCCCCTGCCGCGGATGTCGGGCCTCCAGGACCGATGCCCGTGACGTTCTGGACGGCGCCGACGATCCCATAGGGGCTGGCGCCACCCTGGCAGCCGACGAACGCGACCGCGACGAGCGCGAGGGCGAGTAGCGTGCGGCGTCTCATCGTCCGGCTCCCGAGCGCGCGAAGGTCTCGACGTCGCGGGCGACCGGCTGGTTCTGCTCGATCCACCGCACGACGGTGAAGTCGTAGCCCTTGTCCTTCGCGTACTGCTCCGCGTAGATGCCCTTGGCGCCCGCGGAGGCAGCGGTCGCGGACGTGGAGGCATCGCCACCCGGAACCCCCTTGAGGAAGTCGGAGCCGCCGGGCGCGACGGCGGTGGCGCTGAGCGCCTGCGCGAAGAGCCAGCCGTTCTTGCCGCTCGGCGTCCGCACGTTGAGCCACTTGTCTTCCGTTTTCAGGACCGTCACCTGCTGGCCCTTGAGCACCGTGTCCACGACCCCGTAGAACGACGCCTTGCCCGCGCGGACGTCGGCCTTCGTGCGGTCCACCCACTTCGACACCGTCTGTCCGGTCGCCACCGCGACGACCAGCAGGATGAAACCGGCAGCGATGACAAAGCGTCCTCTCATAGTGTCTCCCGTCTCATTTCGAGGTTAGGACGTGCTCCCCGCGCCAATTCGCGGGTGGTGGCGACTTCGCGAGCTCATGACACCGTTCGCGCATCTCCAGTGAGGGCCCGTCGTCGGGCACCAGCGCGAGCGCGGCGTCGAACTGTACCGCCGCTTCCTCGAACTCGCGGGCTCGATACGCCTCGAGCCCTTTCGCGTACGCGCGCAATGCTTCCGCGTGCTCGGAGGTGAGGTTGTCCTGCACGAGCTCGAACACCCGGACGGGTTCAGCGCGGCCCTTCACGCTGATCATGTCCAGCTCCCGAACCGGCACCGAGCCCCCCGCGGCGGCCACGACGGCGTCGGTCACCATGCTGGTGGCGCCATAGTACTTGGCCGCGCCCTCGAGGCGCGACGAGAGGTTCACGGTGTCGCCCATGACGGTGTAGTTGAACTTCGTGTTCGAGCCGACGTTGCCGACGACGGCCGGACCGGTCCCGATACCGACGCGCATCCCGAGCTTCGGCAAGTCGCGCGAGGCCCACGCGTCGTTCACGCGCGCCACAGCCAGGAGGAGCTCGCGTCCGGCGCGCATGGCGCGCGCGGCGTGGTCGGCCTGTGCCACCGGCGCGTTCCAGAACGCCATCACGGCGTCCCCGATGAATTTGTCGACGGTGCCCCCCTCGGCCTGGATCACGTTCGTGAGCGCCGTGAAGCACTCGTTCATGAGGGTGACGACCTCGCGGGGGTCGCGACCTTCAGAGAGCGTGGTGAAGCCCGCCACGTCGGCGAACATGATCGTCAGCTCGCGCTTCTCGCCGCCGAGCGCCAGGCGGCCCGGTTGGCTCACCAGCGCCGCGACGACGTCGGGAGCAAGATAGCGCGAGAACGCGCCGTGCAGGAAGCGACGCTCACGACCCTCGGTGACGTACGCGTAGCCGGTCGACCCGCCCCACGCCAGCGCCAGGGCGAGCCCGGGAGCGACCAGGTCGAGCCAGAATCCGCGAGCGCCGAACGCCCACGTGGCGGTCCCGAGGTAGAGCACGGCGATGCCGATCGTCACCGCGGGGCCCACGCGGGCAGCACGCACCATCGCGGCGGCGCCGCACACGATGCCGAGCCCGAGGAGGAGCGCCGCGCGCACCGGACGCGTCGCCCTTCGGATCGGATCCGCGTGCAGGAGGTTGTCGAGCGCCGTGGCGTGGAGCAGGTAGCCGGGCAACACACCGCCCATCGGCGTCGCGCGAAGGTCCAGCAAGCCTGCCGCCGTCGCGCCGACGAGCACGATCTTGTCCCGAAAGTCCTCGGGACGCGCCTCGGTCAGCGGCTCCCGCGAGGCGGCGCGCATCGCCGAGCGCAGCACGGCCCAATAGCCGAACTGCCGATACACCCCCTCGCCGCCGTGAAAGCGCAGCACCATGCGGCCCTGCTCGTCGAGCGCCACGGCGCGGCCGTTCACACGCAGCGTGCGGCGCGCGCCGTCACCCTCGAGATCCACCCGCGCGCCCGCGACGGTCGCCGCGACGAGCGGCAGCGCTCTAATCTCGATGGCATCGGTCGCGCCCGCCGGCGCGTAGGCGACGGCAGGATGGATCGCGCGGGCGACGCCGTCGACATCCGGCTCGAAGCCGATCCAGCCGAGCCCGGCGGCGGCATCCAGGAGCGGCGGGATCGGCGGCGTCGCCTTGTCGAAGCGCGCCGCGGGCACCAGAGGCAGACGCCGCGCGAGCGCGCTCCCCCGGAGCGCCGGAGCCCACGCACGATCCGCGCCGATCGCACCGGTCGCCGCTTCGCGCGTGAGCATGATTGCCTGCACGACGCGCGAGCCGCTCGAGGCCTCGGCGAACGCGACATCGTCCCCCAGGATGCGTTCCTGCGTGTAGATGCTGCGCTCGCTGAACACGAAGTCGAAGACGATGGCGCGTGCACCGGACGCGGCGAGATAGCTGACGAGACCCGCGTGGAAGTCGCGCGGCCACGGCCAGCCCTTCTCGACCCCGTTGCCCGGCGCGGCGATCTCGTCGAGCGATTTCTGGTCCACCACGACGGCAACGATGCCGGGATCGGCGCGATGGGAGTCGGCGAAGAAACGGGTACGCAGATCGAAGGTACGGTGCTCGTAGGTCTCGATCAGCGGGAGGTACGTGGCCGCGAAGGCGACGACACCGGCGCCGAGGCCGATGACCGCGCCGCGAAGCCAGCGACGCGGAACGCCACCCTTCATGGCCGAGGGCAGGATAGCACACGTGAGGTGCCGTCCCCGCCCCGCGGCGGACGCGCTAGCCTGGATTATTCATGAGCGGGGCCGGGAGTGTGCCGGCACACCCCCGGCCCCGCTCATGAATAATCCAGGCTAGCGCTGCGTGGCCACCAGCGCGGTCAGCTCGTTGGCATCGGCGAAGCCGAGCAGCTCGGCGAGCGTGACGACACCGAGGTCGGTATCTTTCAGAAATTGCTGCGCCACCGCGACACGCACGCGTGTGACGTACTCGCGGACGGTCAGGCCCGTCGTGACGCGGAAGCGCTCGGCGAGATGCGGGAGCGGAACGCCGGTCGCCGCCGCCAGCGCGACGACATCGAGCAGATGCGTGACGTCGCGGGCCATCAGGTCGATGGCCCGACCGACGCTGCGGTCGAAGCGAGGCCGACACAGACCAGGCGCCAGCGGCACGTCGACGCAATCGAGCACGAGACAGGCGGGAGCGGCACGGCCGAGCAGGGCGTCGCACCCGAGCGTCGTTGCATAACGGCGGGCGCGGAGATCGCCTCGCAGCGCCGTCACGACGAGACGCACGCCAGGCCAATGTCCGCGAAGGACACGCACGATGCGCGGGAACGCGCGGCCGACCACCGTCGCGTCGAGGACCGCCACATCGAAGACCGACGCGACCGCTTCCTCGAACGCCTCGTCCGCCGTCGCCGCCGCCGTCACGACGTAGCCCGTTCCCAGCGCCACGGGCAGCGTCGCGCGCCGTCCGAGGTCGCCTTCGACCAGCAACAGAGTTGCGCTTCGCGATCCGCGGATTCGCGCGGGCCTTGCCTCCTCACATTCGATCGTCATTCGGCCTCCCGTGGCGAATCCGAGACTTCGCGGTCGCAGATGCAGGGCAAATCAGGCGCCAAGCAGGAGAATGCGCGCAACTGTATGGAGATGGAGACATACCTGAAGACACGAGGAACATCAGGGCAAGGATTGCCGCCCAGTGACTGGGCGACATGCCCCGGTCTTGTGCAAGAGACGCGTGACGGCGGCCGTGAGGCCGGCAGTCCCCGGGCGGATGCCCGTTCTTCCGCCGCCGGTTAGTTCAGACGCGCGCGGAGCTCGTGCAGGGCCCGGCGGGCCCCGGCGTCCCGCGGCGCCGCACGCACCGCCTCCTGGAGCTCGCGAAGCGCATCCGACCAGCGCCTCTGCTTGATGTAGATCCGCCCGAGGTTCATGTAGGGGAACTGTCGCGGCTCGTAGCGCGGCGCCCGCTTGGCGCGCTCGAGCCAGGGAATCGCTTCCTCGAGCTTCTCCTGCTGCATGAGATAGACGCCGATGTCGTTGTAGGGATTGCCGAAGTCCGGATCGACCGCGATCGCGCGGTGGCATTCCTCGATCGCTTCGTCGAGGTGTCCCTGAAAGCTCATCGCCCAGCCGAGAAACGTGTGCGCCTCGGCCGTCGGCATCACGGTGAGCGAGCGCCGATACGCCTCAATGGCGCCGTCGAGATCACCCGTCATCTGGAGCCGATACCCGTCCCTCCAGAGGTCGACGGCTTGCTCGTGCTCGCTCACGTCGCCACGTCCTGCCACGTGCGCGTCGCGGCCGAGCGAAGGATCGCATCCAGCACGAGCTGCGCGCGCCAGCCGTCCTCGAGCGAGGGTGACGGCGACTCCTTCTTGCGGATCCCGGCGAGGAACCGCTTCACGAGCGGAGCGATGGTCGTGCGGCCGATGACGTCGGGCAGCTCGCCCTCCCCCGCCGTCCGCGGCACGACCGCCTTCACCGCCACGGGCTCGAACGCGCCCTTCGGTCCCGTCGTCGCGTGCAGCTGACCGCGCCACCAGCGGGGGACGTCCCGCGGCAGCCCGTAGCGAAGCGCACCGGCGGTGCCGTACGCCTCCATCGTCTGTTCGTTCGCGCCGCGCGCGACACGACTGATCGCCAACGAGACCTGGGCGCCGGACGCGAGCTCGGCGATGAGCTGGCAGATGTCCTCGGCGTCCGCGGGCGTCGTGCCGTCCGACATGGTGCGCGACGGATAGATGGACGTCTGCGCAGCCACCCGCACGATCTCGCCGAAGTTCCAGCGCACGAAGTCGATCGCGTGGACGCCCGCATCGCCCATCGCGCCCTGGCCGGCCTGGCTCTTGTCCATGCGCCACGTCGACGCGACCTTCTCGTCGGCGAACCGTCCGAACATGTAGCGGACCTGGACGTGGAGCAGGCGCCCGAGGAATCCTTCCTCCACCATCGCGTGGAACCGCTGGAAGGCGGCCGGCGATCGCCAGTTGAAGCCCGTCATGGCGGTGCGCTTCGCGCGCGCGGCGGCGTCCACCATCTGGCGGGCGTCCGCCGCGTTGAGCGCAACCGGCTTCTCGCAGAGCACGTGCGCACCCTGCGCGAACGCCGCGAGCGCGATCGCCTTGTGGAGATGCGGTGGGGTCGCGATCACCACGATCTCGGGCCGCGCCTTCTCGAGGAGATCCTCCCAGCGCTCGTAGACGGCGGGCACACCGTACGTGTCCGCGATCGCCTGCGCCCGCGCGCGGTTACGCTGGGAGACCGCGACCACGCGGCAGCCGTTCGCCTGGAAGGCGGGGATGTGGGAGCGCCCGAATCCGAGACCGATGACGCCGACGGTGTATGCGTGCTTGGCCATGCTGGAAATGTAGCATCGGAGACGAGCCATGCGCGGGATCGAACAGATTCCCTGGATCTACGATGCGCTGTGCACCCTCTGCGAGCGCGGCGGCTTCGGCCGCTGGCGCCGCTGGCTTGCCGAGGGCGCGCGCGGCCGCACGCTCGATCTCGGCTGCGGCACCGGACGGAACCTGCCGCTGCTCCCGGCAGGGACGCGAGCGATCGCGCTCGATCCATCCCCGGAGGCGATCCGGCGAGCGCGCCGCCGGGCGCCGGGCGTGCCACTCGTCATGGCGAGCGCGGAGGCGCTGCCGTTCCGCAGCGGGACGTTCGACACCGTGCTGAGCGGGCTCGTGTTCTGCAGCGTGCCTGATCCCGCGCGCGGGCTCGCCGAGGTGCGTCGCGTGCTTCGGGCGAGCGGTGAGCTCCGCATGCTCGAGCACGTGCGCGCCACGGGGGCGCGTCGGGCGCGCTTCCAGGACGTCATTCAACCCGCGTGGACGTGGATCGCGGGCGGCTGTCACCCGAACCGGGCGACGGAAGCGACGGTGACGCGCGCGGGATTCACGATCGACGACCGCCGCGCCCGGGGCACGATGCGCCGCTTCCGGGCGCGGCCGGCGGAGCCGCTCTAGCATGGATGGGATGTCTCCCGAAGGGCTCGCCGGCTTCCATCCTGCTGTGCGCGACTGGTTCGCGGCGTCGTTCCCCTCGCCGACACGCGCGCAGCGCGATGGCTGGCCCGCGATCGCGCGCGGCGAATCCACGCTGATTCTGGCACCGACGGGCAGCGGCAAGACGCTCGCGGCCTTCCTCTGGTGCATCAACCGGCTGATGTTCGAGGCGCGGCCGGACACGGCCGCGCGCTGCCGCGTCCTGTACGTGTCGCCGCTCAAGGCGCTCGCGGTGGACGTCGAGCGCAACCTGCGCGCGCCGATCGCCGGCGTCGCCAGCATGGCCGGCTTTCGTGGTCTCCACTACGAGATACCCGCGGTCGCGGTACGCACGGGCGACACCCCGCCGCGCGAGCGTGCGCGCTTCCGGCGCGAGCCCTCCGACATCCTCATCACCACGCCCGAGTCGCTCTATCTCCTCCTCACCGCGAACGTGCGGGAGACGCTGCGCTCGATCGACACGGTGATCGTCGACGAGATCCACGCGCTCGTCCCCACCAAGCGCGGCGCGCATCTCGCGCTGTCGCTCGAGCGGCTCGAAGCACTCGTCTCGGCACCGCTGCAACGCATTGGTCTGTCGGCGACGCAACGCCCTCTGGACGAGGTCGCGCGGTTCCTCGGTGGCGTGGCCACGTCGAAAAGCGCGTCGGGGTCGAGGGGCCCGGGAGATGCCCGCGGCCCCTCCGCAATCCGAACTGCAGGCCACGGATTGCTTGAGGGGCCACGGGCATCCGCCGAGCCCCGCAACCCCGGCGCGCTTGCCGCGGGGCCAGGCGACGAAGAACCCGCGACCGCATCCGCCGCTGCAGTCGCAATGATCGGCGACGAGATTCATGACGAGTTCGCCGCCGACGATCACGTCGCGATCGACTATCGGGCGGTGACCATCGTCGATGCGTCGGAGCCGAAAACCTTGCACGTGCGGGTCGAGGTCCCGGTCGAGGACATGGCGCGCATCGCCGACCCGATCGACAGTCAGTCCGCCGACGCAGGCGCGGGCGACGGGATCGCGGGCGAGGAGCCGAAGGCTCCTCCACGAGGACGGGAGGCGCGCCGCCCCCCGACGCCCGCGATCCCGTCGCCCACGCCGGTGTCAGCAGACCGAGCGTCGATCTGGTCCGCGATTCACCCACGCGTGCTCGAGCTGGTGAAAGCGCACCGCTCCACGCTGATCTTCGTCAACAACCGCCGGCTCGCGGAGCGGATGGCGGCGGCGCTGAACGACCTCGCCGGTGAAACGCTCGCGCTCGCGCACCACGGATCGATCGCGCGGCCGCGGCGCGTCGAGATCGAAGACCGACTCAAGGCCGGGACGGTGAAGGCACTGGTGGCCACCTCGTCGCTCGAGCTCGGCATCGACATGGGCGCGATCGACCTCGTCGTCCAGATCGAAGCGCCGCCCTCGGTCGCGAGCGGCATGCAGCGGATCGGACGCGCCGGACACCAGGTCGGGGCGATCAGCGAAGGCGTCATCTTCCCGAAGTACCGCGGCGACCTCGTCGCAAGTGCGGCGGTGGTGGAGGAGATGCGCGCGGGGCGCGTGGAAGCGAGTCGCTATCCGCGCAATCCCCTGGACGTCCTCGCGCAGCAGATCGTCGCCATGGTCGCGCTGGACCGGTGGGACGTCGACGAGCTCTACGCCACCGTGCGTCGCGCGGCGCCGTTCGCCGAGCTGAGCCGGGCGATCTTCGACGGCGTGCTCGATATGCTCGCCGGGAAATATCCGTCCGACGAGTTCGCAGAGCTCAAGCCACGGGTGACCTGGGACCGCGTCCGGAACACGATCGTCGCGCGCGACGGGGCCCGGCACGTGGCCGTCGTCAACGGCGGCACCATTCCCGATCGCGGGCTCTACGGCGTCTTCCTCGCCGGAGCCCCGACCGGCACCGCGCGGGTCGGCGAGCTCGACGAGGAGATGGTGTTCGAGACCCGCGTGGGCGAGACATTCCTCCTCGGCGCCTCCTCGTGGCGCGTCGAAGAGATCACGCACGACCGTGTCCTCGTCACCCCGGCACCGGGCCGCCCTGGGAAGATGCCGTTCTGGCGTGGCGACGCCGCCGGCCGGCCGCTCGAGCTCGGGCGACGGATCGGCCGTATGATCCGCGAGCTACGAGCCGCTGCGCGCGAGACCGCGCTGGCCCGGCTCACGCACGAGCAGGGCCTCGACGCGCGCGCGGCGCAGAATCTGCTGCGGTATCTCGACGAACAGGCGGCAGCCACTAGCGCCGTCCCCGACGATCGCACCATCGTCGTGGAACGTTCGCGCGACGAATTGGGCGACTGGCGCGTCTGCGTGCTCTCGCCGTTCGGCGGCCGCATCCTGGCGCCGTGGGCCATGGCGGCGGCGGCCACCATCCGCGCGCGTACCGGCCTCGAGGTCGAGACCATGTGGGCCGACGACGGGTTCGTCGTGCGATTCCCCGAGAGCGATGAGCCGCCGGATATCGCGCTACTGCTGCCGAGCCCCGATGAGGTGGAAGCCCTCGTGCTCGGCGAGCTCGGCAGCACGGCGCTCTTCGCCGCGCGGTTCCGCGAGGTCGCCGGCCGCGCGCTCCTCCTGCCCAAGCGCCGTCCGGGTGGTCGCGCGCCGCTCTGGCATCAGCGCAAGCGTGCCGCGGACCTGCTCGCCGTCGCGGCGCAGTACGGCTCGTTCCCGATGCTGCTCGAGACCTATCGCGAATGCCTGCGTGACGTGTTCGACATGCCGGCCCTGGTGCAGACGCTCGCCGGCATCCGAGACGGCAGCATCCGCGCCGTCACCGTCGACGCAACCGCGCCCTCGCCGTTCGCGGCGTCGATCCTGTTCGGTTACGTCGCGAATTTCATCTACGAAGGCGACGCGCCGCTCGCGGAGCGTCGCGCGCAGGCGCTGTCCATCGACCAGGCGCAGCTCCGCGAGCTGCTGGGCGACGCCGAGCTGCGTGAGCTCCTCGACCCGGCCGCGCTCGAGCGGCTCGAGCGCGAGCTGCAGCGCCTCGACGAACGCTTCCACGCGCGGTCCCAGGACGGCGTGCACGATCTCCTGCTCGGGCTCGGGGATCTCGCGAGCGACGAGATCGAGCACCGCACGACCACGCCCGAGATCGCCGGATCGGTGGCAGCGCTGGTGCGTGAAGGGCGCGTGCTCGCCGTCGCCGTCGCCGGAGCGCCGCGCTACATCGCGGTCGAGGACGCGAGCCGCTACCGCGACGCGCTCGGCGTGGCCGTGCCGGGCGGCGTACCCGCCGCGTTCCTCGCATCGGTGCGCGACGCGGTTGGCGATCTCGTCCATCGCTACGCGCGTACCCACGGGCCGTTCACGACCCAGGAGCTGACGCGCCGACTCGGGCTCGCGCGCGCGAGCGCGGAACTGGCACTCCACCGCATGGCGGGCGCGGGCAGCTTGCTGGAAGGCGAGTTCCGGCCGGGTGGGCGCGAGCGGGAGTGGTGCGATCCGACGGTGCTGCGCACGCTCCGGCGCCGGTCGCTGGCGCGCCTGCGACACGAGGTCGAGCCCGTCGACCCGCGCGTCCTCGGTCGTCTGATCACGACGTGGCAGGGCGTCGTGCGCAAGCGCGCGGGACTCGACGCGCTGCTCGACGTGGTTGAGCGGCTCCAGGGCGCACCGCTGGCCGCGTCGATCTTCGAGAGCCAGATCCTTCCCGCGCGGATCGAGGGGTACCGCCCCGGCGATCTCGACGCGCTCGCCACGGCCGGCGAGGTCACATGGGTCGGCGTGGAATCGCTCGGCGAGCGTGACGGACGCATCGCGCTCTATCTCACCGACGCGCTGCCGACGCTCTGGCGGCCGGCATCCGTCCCAGCGCCATTCGCCGGTCGCGAGGCGCGCATCGTCGATGTGCTGCGCGCGCACGGCGCCTCCTTCTTCACGGCGGTGCACGATGGCGCGGGGGGCGGGTTCGCCGGCGACACGGTCGCCGCGCTGTGGAATCTCGTCTGGAAAGGCGTCGTGACGAACGACACCTTCACGGCGCTCCGCGCGTTCGCGGCGCCGCCCGAGCGACACGACCGCCGCGCGGCGAGGCGCCGCCCGTTCCGCTCGCGTCGCACGACGCCGTCCGCCGCGGAGGGACGCTGGACGCT
>JBGOTH010000035.1:0-12385 GCA_041476345.1 Methylomirabilia bacterium | reverse complement strand
CTGCCCTTGGCTCGACGCGCCGGAGAAGACGAACACCTGCCCGCCGCGATCGACGCGCACCCGGATGCCTTCGTAGGGTCCGAGCCCGGTATCCTCGACGAACATCGCGAGCCCGATGCCGATCGTACGGCCCTCGGCGCGGGCGCGCCGTTGCTCGGCCGCGAAGTCCGCCCATCCGACGGCCTCGACGGCGCGCGCGAGGCACTCCGGATAGTTGCCGCTGTCGTACCGCCGCGGTCCGCCGTCGCGGGAGACGAGCCCGACGTCGTAGGGAAATTCGTGCGGCTGGATCAGGTTGCGCCGGCGGATCTCGATACGATCGACTCCGAGACGCGCTGCGGCGAGGTCGAGCATCCGCTCCATCACGAAGACGGCCTGCGGTCGTCCCGCGCCGCGCACCGGCGTGACCGGCACACGATTCGTGTAGACGGCGGTCAGCGCGACTTCGTAGTTCGGCACGCGATACGGTCCCGGCACGCTGACCGACGTGAGGAGCGGCACGATGATGCCCCACGAGACGAAGGCGCCCGAGTCGTGAGTGAACGTGTCGCGCAGGGCGACGATCGTGCCGTCACGCGCGAGCCCGAGCTCCACGTCGTGCCACTGGTCGCGCTCCTGCGTCACCGCGAGCAGGTGCTCGCGCCGCGTCTCGATGAATCGCACGGGCCGCCCCAGCCGGCGCGCGAGGACCGGGATCAGGATGTCTTCCGCGTACACGATCGCCTTCGGACCGAACCCGCCGCCGATGTCCTGGGTGATGACGCGGACGGCGTGTTCCGGGAGCTCGAGGAATCGCGCGAGGAACCGGCGCACGATCTGCGGCGCCTGCGTCGTCGCCCACACCGTCATCTGGCCGGCGTCGGGGTCCCAGCGCGCGACGATCGCGCGCGTCTCCATGGCCATGCCGGCGCCGCGATGGAGGTGAAAGCGCTCGCGCAGCACGACGTCCGCGCGCGCCATCGCCGCGTTCACGTCGCCGACGCGCTGAGTGAAGCGTGCCGCGACGTTTCCGCCGGCGTGGACGCGCGGGCCGCCGTCGCGCAGCGCGTCCTCCAGGGTGACGACGGGCGGCAGCGGCTCGTAGTCGACGCGGAGCGCGGCGAGCGCGTCGTCCGCCTGCGCCGCGCTCTCCGCGACGACGATCGCGACCGGTTGCCCGGCGTAGGACACGATCTCTTGCGGCAGAACCTCCGGGCACGCGGGCGCGCGGAGGCTCGGATGCGGCACTTGCAATGGAAGTCGACCGAGCGCGGCGGCATCCGCCGGCACCATGACGTGGACGACACCGGGCTGCCGCCGCGCATCGCTCGCGTCGATCTTCACGATGCGCGCGTGAGCGTGCGGGCTGCGGTGCACCGCGACGTGCAGTACGCCCGGCAGCGCCACGTCCGCGACGTAGCGGCCCTGCCCCGTCACGAGGCGCGCGTCCTCGCGGCGGCGGATCTTCGCGCCGAACAGTCGCTCACTCATGGCGGACATGATAGCCGCGACGAGGCGGAGTTCGAGCGAACGAGTGCGGCCGCCGCCCGGCCCCGCGCCCTCTCGCGGCTGTGCTAGGATTTGCCTCCCTATCGCTCCCAGTGGGAGGCAGGTCAATGGCGATCGAGATCGGCAAGATCCGGAACGTCGGAATCGTCGGCCATGGCGGCGTGGGCAAGACCTCGCTCGTCGAGTCACTCCTCTTTACCGCGGGCGCCGTCAATCGCCTCGGCAAGGTCGACGACGGGACAACGACCACTGACTTCGACCCCGACGAGATCAAGCGGAAGATCTCCGTCAACACCGCCCTCGCGTACTGCGACTGGAAAGGCTACCGCCTGAACCTCGTCGACACGCCGGGCTACGGCGACTTCATCGCGGACGCGCGTGCTGGTCTCCGTGTCGTCGAGGCGGCGGTGATCGTCGTCGACGCGGTGGCCGGCGTGCAGGTGCAGACGGAGAAAGTCTGGAAGTTCGCCAACGACTTCGACCTGCCGCGCGCGATCGTCGTGAACCGCCTCGACCGCGAGCGCGCGGATTTCTATCGCACGTTCGAATCGCTGACCCGACGTCTCAAGGGCCGTCTCGTCCCGCTCCACCTGCCGATCGGCGAGGAGCACGACTTCAAAGGCTTCGTCGATCTCGTCACGCAGAAAGCCGTGAGCTACGGGGCCGACGGCAAGCCCGTCGAGGGCGCGGTGCCGGCCGAGCTCGCCGACCGCGTGAAGGAGTATCGCGAGAAGCTGGTCGAGGCCGCGGCGGAAACGGACGACGAGCTCCTGGCCAAATACCTGGAAGAAGGGTCGCTCGCGGAGCCCGAGATGCTGAAGGCCCTGCGCGCCGGCATCGGCCAGGGCAAGATCGTCCCCGTGGTGTGTGCCGCCGCCACGAAAGGTATCGGCGCCACGGCGCTGCTCGACCTCATCGTCCACGAGTTCCCGTCGCCGGCCGATCGCGCGGAGATCGCCGGCACCGACCTCAAGACCCGGCAGTCCGGCACCCGCTCGGCGGACGCGGAGGGCTCCGTGACCGCGCTCGTGTTCAAGACGCTCTCCGACCCGCACGTGGGCAGGCTGTCGCTCTTCCGCGTGTACAGCGGGACGGTGAGGGCCGACTCCAACCTCGTCAACGCGGGGCGGGGCGGCAAGGAGCGGATGGGCCACATCTCCTGGATGCAGGGCAAGAACGTGAAAGCCGTCGAGGCGCTGGGGCCGGGTGAGATCGGCGTCGTCGCCAAGCTGAAGGAGACGCTCACGGGCGACACGCTCTGCGACGAGGCGCATCTCTTCGAGCTGCCGCGCATCGAGTTTCCGGAGCCCGCGATCTCGTTCGCGATCCAGCCGAAGACCCGCGGCGACGAGGACAAGATCTCCATCGCTCTCGCGCGCCTCGCCGAAGAGGATCCGACCGTCCACTACCACTTCGATCCCGAGACCAAGCAGCTGCTCGTGTCCGGGGTCGGCAGCATGCACGTCGAGATGGTCGTGGAGCGGATGCGGCGCAAGTACAACGTCGAGGTCATCCTGCTGCCGCCCCGCATTCCCTACAAGGAGACGGTGAAGGGCCGTGCCGAGGGCCAGGGGAAATACAAGAGGCAGACGGGCGGGCGCGGGCAATACGGGGACACGTGGCTGCGCGTGGAGCCCATGCCACGCGGCGGCGGCTTCGAGTTCGTGGACGACGTCGTCGGCGGCTCGGTGCCGCGCAACTTCATCCCGTCGGTGGAGAAGGGGGTCCGCGACTGCCTGAAGAAGGGGATCCTCGCCGGCTTCCCGGTCGTCGATCTCAAGGTGACGCTCTACGACGGCTCGTACCACGACGTCGATTCATCGGACATGGCCTTCCAGATCGCGGCGTCGATGGGCCTTCAGAAGGTTTTCATGGAGGCGCACCCCGTCCTGCTCGAGCCGATCATGAACGTGGAGGTGACGTGCCCGTCCGATCACGCGGGCGACGTGATCGGCGATCTCAACTCCCGGCGCGGCCGTATCAACGGGATGGAGCCGGCAGGCGAAGTCGCCGTGGTGCGGGCGTCCGTGCCGATGGCCGAAATGCTGACCTACGAGTCGTCGCTGCGCTCCATGACGGGAGGCCGAGGCGGCTACTCGATGGAGTTCAACCACTACGAAGAAGTCCCCGCGTTCATGGCGGAGAAGGTGGTCAAGGACGTGAAGGCGGAGAAGGAGAAGGCCGGGAGCCATTGAGCGCCTTTCGCGGACAGTACGAGGCACTGTTCGCGCGGCCGTGGCCCGTCTGGGGTGCGGCGCTGCTCGTCGCCGTCACCAACGTCTTCCTCTTCGCGTTCGACCGCCCGTTCACCGCGTCCGACGGCGTCCGCAACTGGGGCGACTGGGTCCTCACGGGCCTCGGCGTGCTCTCGCGCTCCGATCTCATCGCGCCGTGGCTCTATTCCGGCTCGCTCCTGAACCTCGGCGTGATCGCCGGCGCGCTGGCGGCGGCGCTGCTGAGCCGCGAGTTCGCGATTCGCGTGCCCGTACGCGGCGAGCTGATAAAGGGGGCCGCGGGCGGCGCGATGCTTGGCGTCGGCGCCATGCTCGCCCTCGGCTGCAACATCGGCGGCTTCTTCAGCGCCGTCAGCGCGCTGTCGCTGTCCGGCCTCGGGATGATGGTCGGGCTGTTCGCGGGCGCAATCGTCGGGCTGCGCTACCTCGTGTGGGAGCTCTCACACCGTCCCGGCTGGTCGAGCGGACGGAGCCAGGTGTTTTGCGTGGCGGGCAAGACCTCCACGCGTCAGCCGCTTCTCGGCGTCCTCGTGCTCGTGGCGCTGTTGGCGGTGCCGTTTCTCTACGCGCAGGCGGGCCACGGGCCGCGCGGCCTCTTCCTCGTCTTCGGCGCCGCCTTCGGATTCATCTTCCAGCGCTCGCGTCTCTGCCTCGTGCGCGCCTTCCGCGAGCCGTTCATGACGGGCGACGGCGAGCACACGCGGGCCGCCGCGCTCGCCATCGTCGTGAGCATGCTCGGCTTTGCGATCCTGAAGTTCACGGACCTCAAGGACAAGGGGGAGTGGGTGTTTCCTGCCGCCGGCGCCGGCGCGTTGCTGGGCGGATTGATCTTCGGCATCGGCATGGTGCTGGCGGGCGGCTGCGGCGCAGGCTCGATCTGGCGCGTGGGCGAAGGCCAGATGAAGCTCCTCGCCGCGGTGATCACGTTTTCGCTCGGGGCCTCGCTCACGCGTCTCGCGCTCACGAGTACCGGGCTCCAGCAGAAGTTGGGAATCGCGGTGTTCCTGCCGGCGTGGCTCGGCTGGGCCGGCGCGATCTTCCTCGTGATCGCGGTGATGATCGCCTGGGCCGCGTTCGCGACGTGGAACGAGACGAGCGAGCGCTTCAGCCTGGGCGCCTGATCGTCTGCGCCTGCGGCGCTCCAAATTTCAGCGACTGAGCGTGACTCGCGGAAGGCTCGATGGTTGCGGTCCGTGGGTGGGTCAAGCCGCGAATGCGCGACACGAGAGGCGACGCCTCTCGCAGTCGCAGCCTCTGAGCGGACGACCCACCCGCGGGCCGCGGCCATCGAGCCTCCCGTGAGCCACGCTCCGCGTGCAATACTCGGGGTCCACAAGGCGCGGCCGTTCGGCCGCAGAAGCCAACGAGACCCTCAGCGGAGGGAAGGCATGAGCGTCACACGCAGACAGTTCCTGAGAACGACCGGGCTCGGCGTCGCCGTCGGTGCGCTCGGCGGTTGCGCCGCGGCGATGCAAGGCGACTTCGCGCCGAAGACGGGCAAGCGCGTGGTCGTGATCGGCGGCGGTTGGGGTGGCGCCACCGCGGCGAAGTACGTGCGGCTCGCGGATCCGTCGATCGACGTCATCCTGTTCGAGCCGAACAAGGAATTCGTCTCCTGCCCGTTCAGCAACCTGGTGCTGAGCGGTGTGCGCACGATCGACAGCGTGACGATGAGCTACAGCGGGTTGCGCCGGCACGGGGTCCGCGTCATCCACGAAGAGGTCGGCTCGATCGACCCTGCCAGGCATCGCGTCCGCGTCGGTGAAGGCTGGCTGCTGTACGACAAGCTGATCGTCTCGCCGGGCGTCGAGTTCCAGTACGAGCACATCGAAGGCCTGCGGGAATCCGGTGACCGCGTGCTTCACGCCTGGAAGGCCGGCCCGCAGACGGTGGCGCTCGCGAACCAGCTGCATTCGATGCCCGACGGCGGCGTCTTCGTGATGAGCGTGCCGCCCGTCGCCTACCGCTGCCCGCCCGGTCCGTACGAGCGCGCGTGCCAGGTGGCGTGGTACCTCAAGACGAAGAAGCCGCGCGCGAAGCTGATCGTGCTCGACGCCAACCCCAACGTCGTCTCGAAGACGGCGCTCTTTCGCAAGGCGTGGGAGGCGTACCCGAACCTCGAGTACCGCGGCTCCAACAAGGTGACGAAAGTCGATCCGGGCGCGAAGACGGTCACCACCGAGCTCGGCGACACCGTGAAGTACGACGTCGTGAACGTGATCCCGCCGCAGCGCGCGGGCACGATCGCGGTGGACGCGGATCTCGTCGGCGCCGACAAGCGCTGGTGCGAGGTGAACCACGTCACCTACGAGTCGGTGAAGCACAAGGACATCCACGTCATCGGCGACTCGACGACCGGGTTGCCGGTGCCGAAGTCCGGCAACATCGCCAACGCCATGGGCAAGATCGCGGCGGCGGTGGTCACGGCGACCCTCAACGGTCGGCCGGCGCCCGAGATGGCGCCCGGCAACACCTGCTACAGCTGGGTCAGTGACCGCGAAGCGATCGCCGTCGTCAACGCCTACAAGATCGACAACGGCAAGGTCGTCCAGATCGAGCAGAAGCTGAGCCCCGCGCAGTCGACGGCGATGGCGCAGCACGCGATCGGATGGTCGGTCTCCATCTGGAACGATGTCCTCAGCTGACGCGGCCGGAAGGGAGAACAGGGTGCCGATTCTGGTACTCGCGCTTCTGCTCCTGCTGGCCGCGGCGCCGGCCGGGGCGGGGCCGCTCGATCATCCGGGCTACGCGAAGGCGTTCTCGTGCAGCGCGTGTCACGGCTTCGCCGGGAACAGCCAGTCCAGCACCATGCCGATCCTGGCGGGGATGAACGCCGCGTATCTGGAGAAAGCGCTGCGGGACTACGCGTCCGGCAAGCGCGTGTCGCCCGAGATGGAGCCGTATTCGAAGATGGCGATCCAGCTCGGCGCCGCCGAGGTGGCCGCGTACTTCGCGGCGCAGACGAAGCAGCCGACACCGGTGGCCTCCGACGCCGCCGCCGTCGTGCGCGGTCGCGTGGCCTCGCAGGCCTGCGTCGTCTGCCACGGCCCATCGGGCAAGGGCGACGTGAGCAAGGGCGTGCCGGATCTCACCGGGCAGCCCGCGGACTATCTGAGGAGCCAGATGCTCCTCTTCAAGGCGGACCGCCGCAGCCCGGGCGACGACGCACTGAAGGCACTGAAGGCGCTGATGAAGTCGATCCCCGACGATCAGTTCACCGACCTCGCCGCCTACTACTCGAGCCTCCGGTGACAGATCGCGTGACGACCGTCAGAACCGTGTGCGCCCACGACTGCCCCGATCAGTGCTCGCTCGTCGCCACCGTCGAGGACGGCCGCGTCATTCGCGTGCAGGGCGATCCCGACCATCCGATGACGGCCGGCTTCGCCTGCGCGAAGGTCAATCGCGAGCACGAGCTCGTGCACTCGCCCGAGCGCCTGCGGACACCGCTGCGGCGCACGGGCAAGAAAGGCGCCGGCGAGTTCGCCCCCGTGTCGTGGGAGGCCGCCCTCGACGAGATCGAGACGCGGTGGAAGGCGATCGTGCGTGAGGACGGGCCGCTCGCGATCCTCGGGTACGCCTACAGCGCGCATCAGGGGCTTTTCAATCGCGGGCTGCTGCTCGGCTTTTTCCACGCGCTCGGCGTGTCGCGGTTGAAGGCCGGCACGGTGTGCGACACCTGCGCGGACGCGGCGTGGGAGTCGGTGGCCGGCGTCGTCGGCGGTACCGATCCCGAGACGGTCGTCGAGTCCGATCTCGTCATCTCGTGGGGGGCGGACCTGCTCACGACGAACGTCCACATCTGGCCCCTCGTGGAGGACGCACGGCGGCGCGGCGCGAAGCTCGTCGTGATCGAGCCGCGCCGCAGCGCCACCGCGGAGCGCGCGGACTGGCACGTGCGTGTCAACGTCGGGACCGATGCCGCGCTCGCGCTCGGGGTGATGCACGTGCTGGCCCGCGACGGGCTCGTGGACCGCGCCTACGTCGCGCGCGCCACGCTCGGCTTCGATCGGCTCGAGCGCGAGGTGCTGCCGCGATTCACGCCGGACCGCGTGGCCGCGATCACCGGCGTCGCGGCTCCCGACGTCGAACGCCTGGCGCAGCTCTATGGACGCGCGCGCGCGCCGTTCATCCGCCTCGGCGAGGGGATGTCGCGCACGACGCAAGGAGGGCAGGCCATCCGGGCGGTGTCGCTCCTGCCCGGCGTCGTCGGCGCCTACGAGAAGCGCGGCGGCGGCGCGCTCTTGATGACCGCCACCGCCTTCGGTCTGGATCTCGCGCCCATCCGGCGGCCGTCGGGCCCCGCGAAAACGCGCGAGGTGAATCACTCGCGGCTCGGCGAAGCGCTCCTGAGCCTGAACGACCCGCCGATCAGGGCGCTCTTCGTCGCCGCCAACAACCCGGCGGTGACGTGTTCGGACGCGCGGGCGGTGCGGCGTGGGCTCGCGCGCGAAGATCTCTTCACGGTCGTCCACGATCCGTTTCTCTCCGACACCGCGCGCTTTGCCGACATCGTGTTGCCGGCCGCGACCTACTTCGAGAGCGAGGACCTGCATCGCTCGTACGGCACCTACTACATGCAGCTCGGCCAGCAGGTCGTCTCGCCCCAGGGTGAAGCGCGCAGCAATCGCGAAGTAGCGACGCAGCTCGCGCGGCGTTTCGGCGTGACGGACGCCGTGTTCTCCATGTCCACGGACGAGCTGATCGCCGCCGTCTTCCGCGGCGCGACCGGGCCGGTGACCGCGATCGATCCCGCGTCGCTTCGCGACCACCGGCCGATCAAGCTGCGGCTGCCCGATGGTGGTCCGCGCTGGGGCACGCCGTCGGGGCGGCTCGAGTTCTACTCCGAACATCTCGCGGGGCAAGGTCTCGCCGCGATGCCGGACTGGACGGCCGACCCGGTCGACGTCGCGCAAGCCGCGCGCTGGCCGCTGCGCTTGCTGACGGCGCCGGGCTACTACCAGAGTCACACCGCGTTCTCGGGCGTCTCGACGCTGCGTCGCCGCGCCGGCGCGCCGGAGTGCGTGCTGCATCCCGACGACGCGGCGACGCGCGGACTGAAGGACGGAGCCGACGTGAGCCTCGTCAACGATCAGGGTCAGATCCGGATGCGCCTGCGCGTGTCGGACGAAGTCGGGCCGGGGATCGTGCTGGTGCCCGGTCAGCGGCCGTCCGGCGAGTCCGGCGGAACGACGATCAACATGCTCTGCTCGACGCGGTACTCGGATCTTGGAGAGGGTGCGACCTACCAGAGCACCTGGCTCGATGTTCGCCCGGTGTAAGATCGACGCCATGGCGTTGATCACTCGGCGCACGATGCTCGGCACGCTCGGAGCGTTCGGCGCCGCGGCGGCGGTCGGGACGTGCCGCGTCCGGGCGGCCGAGGCCCAGCAGTTCGGTCAGCAGGAGAAGGTGCAGGACGCGCTCAAGCGGCTCTTCGGCGCCCGACCGATCAAGGATGGGAGCGCGCTCGTCAAGCTCGACATTCCGCTCATCGCCGAGAACGGCGCCGTCGTGCCGGTGTCCGTCGAAGTGCAGTCGCCGATGACGGCGCAGAACTACGTGAAGGGCATCTACGTGATCGCGGACAAGAATCGCATCCCGGTCGTCACGCACGTGAGCCTCGCGCCCGAAGCGGGCGCCGCGTTCATGGGCGCGAACATCCGCCTGGGCGAGACCACCGACGTGCGCGCGATCGTCGAGCAGAGCGACGGGACGCTCCTCGCCGTGAAGCGCGAGGTGAAGGTCACGGTCGGCGGGTGCGGAGGCTAGGCGATGCAGGACATCGGCAAGGTCCGCGTCCGCGTGCCCTCGAGCATCAAGGCCGGCGACGTCGTCCGCGTCCGCACGCTCGTCATCCACCCGATGGAGCGGATCGAGCGTGACGCCAAGGGCCAGATCATCCAGAAGAAGTACAACTACATCAACCGGGTGCTCGTCACCTATCTCGGCAAGCAGGTCGTCGCCTTCGACACCACGCAGTCGGTCAGCGAAAATCCGTTCTTCTCGTTCGCCTTCCGCGCGACCGATCCCGGCCGGTTGACGGTCACGTTCCTCGACACCCTCGGCGGCACGTACGAGGGCACCGCCGACATCAAGTTCACTTGAACTCGCGGGCTCCCGGGCTCACGCCCGCCCGCTCGGGCACCTTGCTTCGCTCGACTCTCCTGTCGTCCGCCCGCTCGGGCGGCTCGCTTCGCTCGGCTCTGCTCGCGGCGCTGGTCCTCGCCGGCTGTGCCACGTCCACGTCGGATGCGCCTCGTACCGCCGCCGCCCCGGTATCGACGTCGCGCGCGATTCCCGAAGCACGCGGTGACGTGCGCACGCTCCCGGACGGCAAGCGTGAAGCCGTACGCTACCCGGGCTGGACGAAGCAAGACTTCGGCGCCTTCCGGACCTATGCGTCCGGCGACACGCGCCCGGAGCCGGCCGTGCAGCGGGCCACGCCGCCCCCGGGCGTCACGGGCGATCCGAAGAAGGGTCGCGCGCTCTTTCTCTCACGCGCGAAGGGGCCGTGCACCGGGTGCCACCTCGTGCCGGGCGATGATGTGTGGCCCGCGGGCAACGTCGGACCGGATCTCTCCACCATCGGCGCCCGTGGGCTCGGCGATGCGCAGCTCTACATGCAGATCTACGATCAGCGCGCCCTGTTCCCGAAGACCACCATGCCGCCGTGGGGTGCGCACAGCGTGTTCACCCAGGAAGAAATCGCCCACCTCGTCGCGTTTCTCCAATCGCTGAAGGGACCGACGGCGCCAGAGAAAGACACCGACCGCAACCCGTTCACGCGGCGTCGCCCCACCGGCTTCGGCGACAACCTCGACTCGACGAACAACCCGGGCGTCGTCGCGGGCGAGGAAGCGGAAGCGCTCTGGCGCGAGTGGGGACCGAACGGGAAGGCGTGCATGGACTGCCACCGTGACGTCGACGCGACGATGAAGGGTGTCGCCGCGCGCTACCCGCGGTTCGTGAAGGCATACGGGCGCGTGATGAGCATCGAGGACCTTCTCACGAGGCACGGGCCCGAGCGAACCGGTCGTCCGTTCCCGATGGAGAGCGACGACAACGTCCGGCTCACCGTGCGGATCAAGATGGCGTCCAACGGTCAGCCGGTGGCCGTCGATCTCGAGAGCCCCGAAGCGCGCGCGGCGCTGGCGCGCGGCGAGGCCTTGTTCCAGCGGCGCGTCGGCCAGCGCAACCACGCGTGCGCCGACTGCCACACGCCGGACAAGGGTGCGAACAAGTTCCTCGGCGGACGCTGGCTCGCGGATGTGACGGCAGGTCTGACGCGCCACTTTCCGACGTGGCGCACGAGCCAGAACCAGCTCTGGGACATGCGGAAGCGCTTCCAGTGGTGCATGACGCCGCTCGGCATGAACATGCTCGCCGCGGACTCGGTGGAGTACGCCGAGCTCGAGCTCTATCTGACGTCGTTCGACCAGGGCAAACCATTGAGCGTTCCCGGTATCCGGCACTGATGGACTCGCGGGCTCCCGGGCTTCGCCCGCCCGCTCGGTGCGAGAACGGGGCACCGAGCGGGCGGGCGTGAGCCCGGGAGCCCGCGAGTTCAAATGACCGAAGTTTCGCGCCGCGATCTCCTGAAGATTGCGCTTGGTGGTGCAGCGGCCGGCTTGGATTCGCGCCGCATCGTGAGCGCGGAGGCAGCGCCGCAGAGCCTGCTGGACTTCGAGCCGCTCGGCAACGTCACGCTGCTGCACATCACCGACCCGCACGCGCATCTGAAGCCGGTCTTCTACCGCGAGCCCGACACGCTGATCGGCGTCGGCGCCGAGCGCGGCAAGCCGCCCTTTATCTCTGGGGTTGCCCTGCTGCGCGCCTACGGCATCACGCCGGGGAGCGCCGAGGCGTACGCGGTCAGCCACCTCGACTTCGTCGCACTCGCCGCGCGCTACGGAAAGCTCGGAGGCTACGCGCACCTCGCTACGCTCGTGAAGCGCGTTCGCGCGGAGCGTGCGGGCAAGACGCTTCTGCTCGACGGGGGCGACACGATCCAGGGATCGGCCACGGCGCTGTGGAGCCGGGGCGACGACATGGTGCGCGCGTCCAATCTTCTCGGCGTCGACGTGCTCACGCCGCACTGGGAGTTCACGTACGGCCTCGAGCGCGTGCGCGAGCTGTTCGGCGATCGCGAGCGGCGCGGGCTCTTCCGCGGCGACTTCGTCGCGCACAACGTGACCGAGACGGGCTGGGGTGACCCGGTGTTTCACCCGTACACACTGCGCGAGATCGGCGGCGTGCGCGTCGGCGTCATCGGCCAGGCCTTCCCATACACGCCGATCTCGCACCCGCGCCGGTTCGTGCCCGACCTGACGTTCGGCATCCGCGAGGACGGCGTGCAGCGCCTGGTGAGAGAGCTGCGCGACACGCGGCGCGCCGATCTCGTCGTGCTGCTCAGTCATAACGGGATCACGGTCGATCTCAAGCTCGCCGCGCGCGTGCGCGGGCTCGACGTGATCCTCGGCGGCCACACACACGACGCGCTGCCGGCGCCGATCGAGGTTGGCACGACGCTCGTCGTCAACTCGGGATCGCACGGCAAGTTCCTGAGCCGTCTCGATTTGGATGTGAGAGGCCACCGCGTGGTCGGGTATCGCTATCGCCTCCTTCCCGTGCTCGCGCGCGACATTCCGGAAGATCCGGAG
>JBGOTH010000034.1:0-12443 GCA_041476345.1 Methylomirabilia bacterium | reverse complement strand
CTCAGTCACCGCGGCGGCGCGCTTCGGAACGTTGCACTCCATGTCGATCACTCGCATCAGCGTCTCCTTCCCCTGGGCGATTCTACGTGGGAAACTCTGTCGATGGCGGCCAGACCCAAGGGGGAGACGATGACGTTCGCCCTGGAGCACGACGTGCCGATCCCGTACATGCAGCGTACTCGCGACTACTACCTGAAGCTCGGCTACGGTAACCCGTATCGCTGGGCGCACTATGTGGACGTGCCGTTCAGGCCGCTGACCAAGCCGCTCGCGCAATCGCGCGTGGCGCTCGTCAGCACCGCGGCGCCGTACCAGCCGGGGGTCGGCGATCAGGGGCCGGGTGCCCCGTACAACGCCGCCGCGAAATTCTACACGGTCTACACCGATTCGACCGGCGCCATGCCCGATGTGCGCATCTCGCACGTCGGCTACGACCGCACGAACTACAAGGCGGACGATCCGCACACGTGGTTTCCTCTGATCCAGCTGCAACAGGCTGTGAAGGCCGGGCGGATCGGCGCGCTCACGCCACGCTTCTACGGCGCGCCGACGAATCGCAGCCACCGCGTGACGACCGAGACGGACGCGCCGGAGATCCTCCGGCTGTGCCGGGAAGACGGCGCGGATGCCGCGGTGCTCGTCCCCACCTGACCGGTGTGTCACCAGACCGTGAGTCTGGTCGCCCGGCATCTCGAGGCCAACGGCCTGCCGACCGTGATCATGGGATGCGCGAAGGACATCGTGGAGCACTGCGGCGTGCCGCGCTTCCTCTTCAGCGACTTCCCGCTCGGCAACTCCGCCGGGCGCCCCTTCGACACCGAATCGCAGGCGGCAACCCTCGATCTGGCGCTCCGTGTGCTGGAAGCCGCCCCCGCGGCACGGACCACGGTGCAGTCGCCCCTGCGCTGGAGCGACGACGCGTTGTGGAAGCCCGAGTACTCGAACCTCGACAAGCTGACGCCCGAGGACATCGCGGAGCGGCGCAAGGAGTTCGACGTGGTGAAGACCGTCATCAAGACCAAGCAAGAGCGCGCATGAGCAAGCCGTTCGCCGGCATCCGCATCCTCGACTTCACGCGCTATCTCGCCGGTCCGTACGGCACCTATCAGCTCGCTCTGCTCGGCGCCGACGTCGTGAAGATCGAGTCGCGCGACGGCGACGAGACGCGCCAGCAGCTCGTCACGGGCGCGGACGAGTGGCTGGAGCGCAAGATGCCGCCGGGCTTTCTCTCGGTGAACGGCAACAAGCGCAGCATCACGCTCGATCTCCGCAAGCCGGAGGCCGTCGCGATCGTCAAGCGCCTCGCCGAGCACGCCGACATCGTGTGGGAAAACTTCCGGCCCGGCGTGATGGACAAGCTCGGGCTCGGCTACGAGACGCTCGCGAAGGTCAACCCGAAGCTCATCTACTGCGCGGTCTCCGGCTTCGGCCACACGGGGCCGGAGAAGACGACGGCCGCGTTCGACGGGAAGCTGCAGGCGATGTCCGGGATCATGTCGATCACCGGCTTGCCGGCGCAGGGTCCGATGCGCGTCGGGTTCGCGATCTGCGACACGATCGGCGGGATGACGGCGGCCCTCGCCGTCTCCAGCGCGCTCTACCAGCGCACGCACACGGGCACGGGACAGTTCGTCGACGTCGCGATGCTCGACGCCGCGCTGGCCTTCATGCCGGGCCTCGTCTCCGAGTGGATGACGGCGGGCATCGAGCAGAAGCAGATCGGCAACGGCTCGGTGAGTCGCAAGCCGACCGCCGGCCGCTTCCAGGCGAAGGAGAGCTATCTCGTGCTCGCCGTGCTGACGGAGCCGCAGTTCCAGCGCCTGCTGACGTCGATCGGCCGCCCCGACGCGCTCCAGGATCCGCGTTTCAAGGATTGGGCGTCGCGGACGACGAACTTCCCGGCGCTGCGCGACGTGATCGAAGGCGCGCTGGCCTCCGACGACGCGAAAGCGTGGGAGGCGCGGCTGACGAAGGCGGACGTGCCGTGCTCCGCCATCTGGAAGATCGAGGAGATCGTGAAGCATCCGCAGCTCGAATCCCGTGACGTGCTGCAAACCGTCGACTCGAAGTTCGGCCCGATGCACCTGGTGGGCGCCGGCTTCACGCTCGCGCACGGGACTCCCGGCATCGACCGGCCGCCGCCGACGCTCGGCGAGCACACGGACGAGATCCTCGCGGAAGCGGGCTACGCCCCGGCGGAGATCGAAAAGCTGCGCGAAGGCGGCGTCGTCTGATCGTTCCGTTCGCGGTGCCGCTCCTGTTCGTGCTGTTCCTCGTCCTGCTCGTCGTGCTCGTCTTCGTCATCGAGCTGCGGATCCTCCGGTACGCGTACCGCAAGATCGGCGTGCCGCCACGGTACATGTTCCTCGTGATGCTGCTGACGCTCCTCGGCAGCCAGGTGAACGTTCCGCTCTACGAAACCGCGACGGGGCGCGGCACGACGGTCGTCGCGATCAACGTCGGCGGCGCGCTGGTGCCGCTGCTGCTGTCGCTCTACCTCTTCGTGCGGATCGGCATGCGCGGGCGGATGCTCGTCGGCATCGCGGTCGTCGCCGCGATCGTCCACAGCCTCGCGCGGATCGTGCCCGGCGTCGGGATCGCGCTGCCGATGCTAGTGCCCCCGATCGCCGCGGCCGCCGTCGGTCTCCTGCTCGCGTTCCGCCGCGCGCCGCCCGTGGCCTACGTCGCCGGGTCGATGGGCACGTTGATCGGCGCGGACATCCTGAACTTGCCGCGGATCGCGGAGCTCGGCGCGCCCGTCGTGTCGATCGGCGGCGCCGGCACGTTCGACGGCGTGTTCCTCACCGGCATCATCGCCGGGCTCCTCGCGTAGGGCGCCGGTTACTTCATCGGCGAGAAGGCGGTGGGCCGCAGGATCGTGGTCGTGACCTGCTGCACGATGGGGCCCTGCTTCTCGCTCTCGGCGAACGCGCGGGCCCGTTCGGGATCTTTGGCGAACGTGTCGAACCTGGCCACGCGCTCGTCCAGGCTCTCCCAGGCCAGCAGGTAGATGAGCTGGTGATCGTTACCGCCGATGCGGTTCAGCCAGTAGCCCACCTGGCGGAAGCCGTGCTTCTTGAACGCCGCGCACGTGAAGCCGCCGAAGCGCTCGGTGACGTTGGTGATCTTCCGCGGCATGGCCTGATACTCGCGGAGCTCGAAGAGGTACGGGTTGCGCGTCGCCGCGTCCGGTCCGTAGGGCTCGCCGCGGTCGAGCTGCGAGTACGAGGTCGGCTCCATGAGCTGGTTGTACACACGGTTCACCAGCGGCCCGTCCTTCTCGGTTTCGGCCCACTTCTGCGCGCGCGCTGGATCGGCGCGCCAGGCGGCGTTCTTCTTCGTGCGCTCCTCGTAGCTGTCCCAGCCCCAGATGTACACGATCTGGTTGCTCTTCTCGCCCAGCATGGGCGTCCAGAATCCGATCAGGCGGAAGCCGTACTCCTTCCACTTGTGCACGGTGAAGCTGCCGAACCGGTCCACCAGCGCGGGCAGCTTGCCGGCGGCGACATCGTAGCGACGGAGCTCGTAGAGCATGCGACACCTCTCACGAAGGGCGATTGGGCGGCGTTAGGATACGCAATGCGTGCTACGCTGTCGAGCGAGGCAACGACAAAAACTCATGAGCAAAGAAGACGGAATCGAAGTCGAGGGCAAGGTGGTCGAGCCCCTGCCCAACGCGATGTTCCGCGTGGTGATGGACAACGGCCACAAGGTCCTGGCCCACGTGTCGGGCAAGATGCGGATGAACCACATCCGGATTCTGCCGGGCGACAAGGTCACGATGGAGCTGTCCCCCTACGATCTGACGCGGGGTCGAATCACGTACAGGTTCAAGTAGAAGTCGGCCGCGCGTCCCGGATCGCCTGCCAGACGCGCGCAGGGCTCGCCGGCATCTCGATGTGCTCGACGCCCAGCTCCGCGAGCGCGTCGCAGATCGCGTTGATCGCCGCGCCGAGCGCCGGCGTCGTGCCGCCTTCGCCGCCGCCCCGCAGACCGAGCGGGTGCGACGTTGACGGCACCTCGCTGATTTCCGTGGTGAACGACGGAAACATGTCCGCGCGCGGCATCGCGTAGTCCATCATCGTCGACGACAGCAGCTGGCCGGTCTCGGGGTCGTACGCGCAGGATTCCCACAGTGCCTGCCCCACGCCCTGCACGATGCCGCCGTGCGTCTGACCGTGCAGGATCATCGGGTTCACCGCGCGCCCGCAGTCGTCCACCGTGGTGTAGCGGGCGACCTCGACCTCGCCGGTCTCCGGATCGACTTCGACCTCGCACACCGCGGAGCCGTAGGGAAATGACGGCTGAGGCATGGTTTCGTCGCAGAGGCCGTCCAGCGGCTCGGCGGCCGCCACCTCGTACAGACCAACGGAGCGGTCGGTGCCTTTCACGCGAAATCTCGGCGCCGCGAATTCGACGTCGGCCTCCGAGGCCTCCAGCATCTTCGCGGCGATCCGCGTGCCCTTCTCCACGATCTGATCCGAGGCCTTCGCCATCACGATCGCGGCAAGCCGCAACGCGCGCGCGGAATGCGCGCCGCCGCCGACCACGGTGACGTCGGTATCACCAGTGATCAGCCGCACCTCCGCGTGCTCCACCCCGAGCCACTCGACCAGGAGCTGCGCGAAGCTCGTCGCGTGGCCCTGGCCGGACGAGAGCGTGCCGAGTACCAGATCGACCGACTGGTCGGGACGCACGGTGATGTGCGCGCGCTCGCGCGAGAAGCCGGTGTTGAGCTCGATGTAGTTCGACAATCCGATCCCGCGATAGCGCCCGCGCCGTCGCGCCTCGGCGCGGCGCGTCTCGAAGCCGGCCCAGTCCGCGAGCGCGATCACCCGATCCAGCGCGGCGAGATAGTCGCCGCTGTCGTACACCGTGCCGACGGCATTCCGGTAGGGCATCGCGCTGGCGGGCACGAGGTTCTTCCGCCTCAGCTCGACCCGATCGAATCCGTGACGGCGTGCGGCGAGGTCGATCAGCCGCTCCATGACGAACATCACCTCGGGACGTCCGGCGCTCCGGTAGGGTGCCGTCGGCGACGTATTCGTGACCACGGCGCGCCCGTGCATCGACACCGCCGGCACCCGGTAGACCGTGCCGGTGAGCGCCATGCCCTTGTTGAGCGGATGGAACGAGACGGCGTGCGCGCCGAGGTTGCTGGTGTTGATCCCGCGAAAGGCGAGAAATCTGCCTTCGGCATCCAGCGCGAGCTCGGCATGCACGGTGAGATCGCGACCTTGGTAATCGGCGAGGAACGCTTCGCGCCGCTCGCCTGTCCACTTCACGGGCCGCCCGACGCGCCGCGCCGCCCACGCGACGAGCGCGAACTCGGGATAGCAGCTGTTGCGCGTGCCGAAATTTCCGCCGACGTCGCGCGCCATCACCCGCACCGCGCTCTCCGGAACGCCGAGCGCGCCCGCGACGCCGGTCCGGGTGCGCCCGAGCCCGCCCGCGCCCGCGTGCACGGTGTAGCGTCCGCTCGCCCCGTCCCAGACGCCGACGGCCGCGCGCGGTTCCATCGGCACGCCGGTGATGCGGTGCACCCACGTGTCGAGCCGCACGACGTGAGTGGCGCGCGAGAACGCGGCGGCGGTCGCCGCAGCATCGCCGCTCTGCGCGTCCACGCACACGTTCGACGTGGTGCCGTCGTAGAGCAGCGGCGCCTCAGGCGCGGCGGCGGTGAGGCTCGCCGTCACCGCGGGCAGCGGCGTCCACGTGACCACGACGCGCTCGGCGCCGTCGCGCGCCGCGGCGTGCGTGTCCGCGATCACCATCGCCACGACTTCACCCACGAAGCGCACGCGGTCCGGCATGGGCGGATGCGGAGCGATGAACGACACCTCGCGGCTCCGGATCATGTCTTCGTAGGGATTCCCCGGCATCGGCGTATGCGCGACCGGTTTCACGCCGTCGGCCGCGGCGTCCGCGACGGTGAGCACCGCGATCACGCCGGGCGTGGCGAGCGCGGCGGCGGTCTCGATGCGTCCGACGCGCGCGTGCGCGTGCGGCGAGCGCACGAAGGCCGTGTACGCCTGGTCCGGGAGGTTGACGTCGTCGCTGTAACAGCCCCCGCCGACGAGCAGGCGCGCATCTTCCTTACGCAGGATCGGACGACCGAATCCCTCGCGCGCCGAGCGGGTTCGCGATTGAAGGAAGGACAACGAAAAAGCGGTCAGGTGGTCGCCGGCTGGAACTCCAGCGTGTTTCCGTCGGGGTCGTTGCACAACATCTGGACGCGCCCGCCCGGCTGCGTGTTCTCGATGTACGCGATGCCCTCGCGCACCAGCGTGGCCTTCATCGCGTCGTAGTCGGCCACCTCGAAGGCGGTGTGACGAGCGCGAGGACTGATCGGCGCGCCCGGCCCGGGCGGCACCAGCTCCGACTGGATGATGTGGATTTGCGGAAAGATGCCCGGCGTGCCGATCCAGTAGCCGCCGGCCCCGAGCGCCGGACGCGGCAGCACCTGCCACCTGAAGACCCGGCAGTAGAAGTCCTTCGACCGCTCGGCATCCGCGGTCACGATGCCCTCGTGCTGCACGCGTACGATGTGCGTCCCCGTGACCGGTCGAACTCGCTCCTGCGACGTCTGTAACGCCATGGTCGGCCTCCCGCGTGTCTCGTCCACGCGCGCCACCGATTATACGCGGTGAATCGCCGAGGCGTCCGAGACCCCGACTGCAATACTTTAGGTTGTTGCTCGTATCAGCAGTCTATTGACAAATAGAAACACCTTAGAGTATCAAGAGCACCTTGTAGCACTTGGGCTCCTGGAACCTCCTCTTGCCGCTGCGGTGCCTCAACACCGCGGTCTGTAGGTGTCGCTATGGTGCGTCGTCGTGTCCGAGCTCACGCAGCGTACGGCTCCTTCCTGCGGACTCTCGTGGTCCTTCTCCTCGCGGCCGTCGGCCAGGCCGGCTGCGTCACCACGTTCGGCTACGTTCCGGAGGGCGTGAAAACCAAGAACATGTCCGCAGGCGCCGGCGAGGGGCCGACCTACGCGGAGGTCGTGATTTGGGCCGAGGACGTCGCCGACGGCTACGACAGCCGGTCCACCATGAATCGCAACGCCCTCTTTAGTGGCGCCTTTCTCGGCGTTGCCGGCGCCAGCACCCTATCCGCCCTGGCTCTCTTCAGCTCGGGAAATCCGGCCATCGCGGGGCTCCCGATCGGCACCGCCTTCGTCGCGGGCATCATGGGCTTCTACAACAATAGCGTGCGCGCGGACCTGTACGATCAGGCGAGCAAATACGTGAGACGACTGATCGTCATGAGTCGCGCGAGCCGCTCGTCCATTTGTCTCGAGTGGGACGTCCAGGACGTGATCCGCAAGGTCTCGCGCCACATCACCTTGATGGATCCGGCCAACGTGGTGGCGGCGCTTAGAGCCGTCAAGCCCGGCGACACGGACGAGATCACTAAGCTGCTCGACTCAAGCCAGGGGAAGTTCTCCGACCTCGAGTTCAAGCCAGACGGGTCGTTGCCGCCGCCGCCGAGCACATGCCCGCAGCAATGATCGAAGTGAACGGAAACTGGTGTCGGTCGCGCTCATCGTGATCGTCTGCGAGCCCGTCCGACTCGACACCGAGTACAGCTATCGAACGAAGGACCAGAGCTTCACCAAAAACGAGTATCGCGCGTAGCGCAACCTGGGTTGGCTGAGCGTGGCCACGCACTCCGACGCGATCGCCGTCTTCGCCAACCAGCCCTGACAACCGCCTGAGCCGAGCCCGAAACGGGAACCAAGAGCGGCGACGACTCTTCGTCGACGCGCTCGCAATCCTATTGGGTGCTTCGGAGTAGCTCTGGATGCGGAGCCACCGCGCACCCGATCCTATCCGGCCTGTGAAGTCGCAGACGGTGTCCCTGACGTTCTCCGCGCACGAGAGAGGGGCGGGGACAGTACACTCGGGCGTCAGCGGAAGGAGAACTCTGCCATGACCACACCATCGAAGAACCACGCGTGGCTCGCGTTGACGGTCGAAGCGGCGCTCGAGCCCACCCTGCCGATCTGCGATCCGCATCACCATCTGTGGGACCTGCAGCCCGCGCGCGTCGCCCCGCGCTACCTGCTCGACGAGATCCTCGCGGACGTCGGCGCCGGTCACAACGTCGTGTCCACCGTGTTCATCGAGTGCGGCGTGATGTACAAGCCGGACGGACCGGAGGCGCTGCGCCCCGTTGGCGAGGTCGAGTTCGTGAACGGCATCGCGGCGATGAGCGCGTCCGGAATCTACGGCAAGACTCACGTCTGCGCGGGGATCATCGGCACCGCGAACCTGCGCCTCGGCGCAGCGGTCGGCGAGGTGCTCGACGCGCAGATCGCCGCGGGCGGCGGGCGGTTCCGCGGCATTCGGCGAGCCGCGGCGTGGGACGCCGACGCCGCCGTTCCGAAGCACCGCACGAATCCGGGACCGGGCCTGTTCGCGCGCGACGACTTCCGCGCCGGGTTTGCGCAGCTCGCACCGCGTCGGCTGACGTTCGAAGCGTGGTGCTATCACCGGCAGATCCCGGAGGTCACGGCGCTCGCGCGGGCGTTTCCCGACACGACGATCGTCCTCAACCATTTCGGCGGGCCGCTGGGCGTCGGCACGTATGCCGGCAAAGCGCAGGAGGTGTTCGCGGCGTGGCGCCCGCTCATCAGCGAGCTGGCCACCTGCCCGAACGTCGTGGCAAAGCTCGGTGGGATCAACATGGAGATGAACGGCTTCGGCTGGCACGATAAGCCGAAGCCGCCGTCGAGCCAGGAGCTGTGCGACGCCACACGGCACTACTACGAATTCACCGTCGAGAAGTTCGGCGCCGACCGTTGCCTGTTCGAGTCGAACTTCCCCGTCGACATGGCGAGCTGCAGCTACACGGTGCTGTGGAACTCGTTCAAGCGGCTGACGGCGAAGTATTCGGCGAGCGAGAAGGCGAAGCTCTTCCACGACACGGCGGCGCGCGTGTATCGACTGTAGGGCGTGTATCGATCATTGGACGTTGACGCAGTCATGGGCTCGGCCTACGGTTAAACGCATGGGACAGTTTCATCAGGCCGTCAAGATCTGCGGAGACAGAACCGCCACCGTCCGGATGCTCGTCGATACCGGCGCGACGTACTCCGTGATTTCGGAATCGCTTGCCCGGAACATCGGGGTCACACTGCAACGGCGTCCCATCACGATGACGCTGGCCGACGGCCGACGGATGAAGGTCAGCCATGGAAACGCCATCTTCCGCATTCTCGGAAGGGAAGCGCCCGCGACACTCCTGGTGGCCGACGTCCCGGAGCCGATCCTCGGCATGGAGATCCTGGAAATCCTCGGGCTGACGGTCGAGCCTCGGAAGCGTCGACTGAAGGCATCTCGCGCGTTCGCGCTTCGAGTCTGAGCGCAGTCCTCTGCCTAGCGAACGATCGGGCCGGAGTCCGGGCGAGCGCTCTTCATCGGCGGCAGCACGTCGGCGGGATCGAGATCCAGCTCCAGCAGGCCGAGGCTGGCCAGGCAGAAATCGCGCGGTGGAAACTGAACCGGCGCGACCGCGCCATCGCGAAACAGCCGCTCGAGCCGTGAGGTCTTCAGCAACGCGTGGGCGCCGCCAAGCGTCATCGCGGTGCGCGTGATGCGCGTGACGGCTTCGCCGACGAAATACTTCGCGCGGTAGAGCGCCGACACGGTGGCGTCCGTCGGGCCCTCGGTATCGCTGAGCCAGGCGGAGTAGTAGGTCAGAAGCCGCGCCGCCTCGAGATCGACGCTCATCTCCGCTACCTGCCGGCGGACATCAGGGTGATACGCCAACGCCTGTGAAAATCCCGGCGGAGTTCTGCCGCGTACGATCTTGACGATCTCCTTGTAGGCCGCGACGGCGACCCCGAGGTAGACGGGAGTGTAGGAGCCCCAGAACCAGTTCGCGCCGTGACGGCGGAACGGGATGATGTCGTCCGACCGAACGATCAATGCCTCGTCGGACACCCAGCACTCCTCGAGGGTCATGGAGTCGCTGCGCGTGGCGCGCATACCCATCGTGTCCCACACCTTGTCGATGCGCCGTCCCGGCGCGTCTCGCGGCACCAGGAGCACCATGGCGGCGGACGGGAACGTCGCCTCGTCCGGATAGGCCATCACCATGCAGAAATCGGCGACGCCGATCATCGAGGCGAAAGCCTTGCGACCGGTGATGCGGTAACCGCCGTCCACACGCCGCGCGCGCGCCAGCGGAATGGCGGTCCCGACCAGTCCGGACGTCGTCGGCTCCGAGAAATTTCCGCCGATGAGCTTCTGCTCGTGCACCACTGTCTTGGCGAGTCGTTCCTTGGTGGCGCGTGGAACGAGCGGGCTCTCCATGACCGGCCCGACGACCGAGAGGTGCATGTTGAACGCCAGCGCGGTCGATGCGCAGCCCTGGGCCAGCTCCTCGGCGGCGAGCGACCAACCGAGCAAGCCGATTCCACCGCCGCCGAGCTCGGCGGGGACATTCAGTCCGTAGAACCCCGCATCGCGGAGCGCCGCGTAGTTTTCCACCGGATCGCTCGCCTCGCGGTCATGTTGCGCCGCGCGCGTGGCGAAGTCATCGGCGAGACCGCGAGCGCGATGCTGGAGGTCGCGCTGCGCATCGGTGATGTGAAATTCCATCAGCCGAGGACGAACCCCTCGTAGTCCTTCGCGGCGACGTCGTCGCACTTCTGACGGTACACGCCAACACCGCCGATGTACGGCATGAAGATGCGCGGCTTGCCCGGCACGTTGGCACCCATGTACCAGGAGTTCGCGCGCGGATAGAGGGTGAGGTTCCCCACCTCGTTGACGTGATCGACCCACGCGTCCTGCGCGTCAGGGTTCGCCTCGATGCGGACGTGCCCGTGCGCGCGCATGTACGTGATGCAGTCGGCGATCCAGTCCACGTGCTGCTCGATCGACACGATCATGTTGCTGAGCACGGACGGGCTCCCGGGCCCGGTGATCATGAAGAAGTTGGGAAACCCGGCCACCGACAAGCCCAGATACGTGCGCGGCCCCGCCGCCCACTTCTCCTTCAGCGTCTGCCCCGCCCGGCCGCGGATGTCGATGCCCAGCAGCGCGCCGGTCATCGCGTCGAATCCGATGGCGAACACGATGCTGTCCAGCGCGTACGCCCGATCGCGCGTCCGGAGCCCCTGCGGCGTGATCGCCTCGATCGGATCCTTCCGGAGGTCGAGGAGCGTGACGTTGTCGCGATTGAACGTCGCGTAGTAGTTCGTGTCGACGCACAGCCGCTTGGTGCCGAGGGGATAGTCGCGTGGCGTCAGGAGATCCGCCACCGACGGGTCGCGCACGATGGCGCGGATCTTCGCGCGGAAGAACTCGGCGGCAGTGGCGTTCGCGTCCTGGTTCGTGAGGATGTCCGCGTAGGCGGAGCTGAAGCCGAGCCCGCCGCGGCCCCAGCGCTTCTCGTATTCACGCCACCGCTGCTCCACCTCGACCGCAAGCGCCGACTCTTCGCTGCGCTCCATCACGAAGCCCACCCGTGACTCCCGCGCCTGCTGCCGGAACCCGGCATAGCTCGCCTTCACGCGCTGCTCGTACTCCGCGTCGAGCGGCGCATTGTGGGCGGGCACGCTGTAGTTCGGCGTGCGCTGAAAGACGTAGAGGTGCTTCGCCTGCTCCGCGATGATGGGAATGGACTGGATCGCCGAGGAGCCGGTGCCGATGACCGCGACCGTCTGGCCCGTGAAGTCCACACCTTCGTGCGGCCAGTGCCCGGTGTGATACCACGTACCCGTGAAGCTCTCGAGCCCATTGAACTTCGGCGCCTGTGCGGACGACAAGCAGCCCGTCGCCATGATGCAGAAGCGCGCGGACACGCGATCGCCCTTGTCCGTTTCGACGGCCCAGCGGTTCGCCGTTTCGTCGAAGACGGCGGCCGTCACGCGGGTCTCGAGCTGGATGTCGCGGCGCAGGTCGAAGCGATCCGCGACGTGGTTGATGTATTTCAGGATCTCCGGCTGCGACGCGTAGCGCTCGGTCCAGCGCCACTCCTGCTGGAGCTCGTCGGAGAACGAGTACGAGTAGTCCATGCTCTCGACGTCGCAGCGCGCGCCCGGGTAGCGGTTCCAGTACCACGTGCCGCCGACCCCTTTGCCCGCCTCGTAGACCCGCACCGACAACCCGAGTCCGCGCAGGCGGTGCAGCGTGTAGAGTCCCGCGAACCCGGCGCCGACGACGACGGCGTCGATCTCGGTCACCGTCATGCGCGTGCCCTCATGACGGGATTGCGCAACACGCCGATGCCGGGGACCTCCACCTCGACGACGTCGCCGTCCTTCATGTTCTCCGTCGCGCCGTCGGTGCCCATCCACAGGACGTCGCCCGGGTGCAGCGTGAGGTACTGGCTCATGCGGCTGATGAACGTCCGCACGCCGAAGATCGCATCCTTGACCGCATAGGTGAACATCTCCTTGCCGTTGAGCCGGATCGTGACGCGCAGCT
>JBGOTH010000033.1:0-12540 GCA_041476345.1 Methylomirabilia bacterium | reverse complement strand
CTTCTTCGGCAAGCGTGGCCCGCGGACCTCGCGGGCCGGATTCCGCTCGAGAACACCGCGGCGGACGAGAAAACGCAGCCAGCTTCGAACGGCCGCGAGCTTGCGTCCGACGGACGCGGGATCCAGGCCGCGTGCGTGGAGGAGGACGAGGAATGCGCGAATATGCCGGGTGGTAAGCTCGCTCGCAACGACCCCTTCGTCCCTGAGGAACGCCTCGAACTGGCGGAGGTCGGTCCCATAACTCTTGAGGGTGTTCGGCGACGCGTTTTTTTCGGCTGCGAGGTAACGGAGGAACGCCGCCGGCGCTTCCGTCATGCGACGGTCGGCTCGCCCTCCTGGCGAAAGCCGCACCCTTCCCGAACGCACATGCGGACCGGCCGCCCACCGCGCGCGATCCGCTCGGTGAGGAACGCGGCCTTGCACTGCGGACACGGCTCCGCCACGGGTCGCTGCCACAGCACGAACTTGCAGTCCGGATACGCCGAGCAGCCGAAGAACGTGCGGCCGCGCTTGGAGCGTCGCTCCACGATCTGCCCCGTGCAACCCGGCTCCGGGCATGCGATGCCGAGCGTCACCGGCTTCGTCGTCTTGCACTCCGGATAGCCCGAGCAGGCGATGAACTTCCCGAAGCGCCCGTGCTTGACGACCATCGGCTTGGCGCACGCCGGACACGTCTCGTTCGTCGGCTCGTCTTCCACGCGCTGGTTCTTTCCGGCATCGCGCGTGTACTTGCAATCCGGATAGGACGAGCACGCGAAGAACCGGCCGAAGCGGCCGCGGCGCTCGAGCAGGGCCTTGCCGCACTCGGGGCACGCCTCGCCCGTCTCGGCGCCGACCTTCTGATTGACCATTTCCTTCTGCGCCTTCTTGAGGTCCTTCTCGAAGGGACCGTAGAAGGCCTTCACGGCTTCCACCCAGCCACGCTCCCCTTCTTCCACCTTGTCGAGCTCGTCCTCCATCAGCGCGGTGAACTCGACGTTCATGATGTCCTGGAAGAACGGCATCAGGAGATCGGTGACCTCGGTGCCCAGCTCCGTCGGAAACAGCGTGCGCCGCTCGCGGCGGATGTAGCCCCGGTCGTGAATGATGGTGCCGAGGATCGACGCATACGTCGAAGGCCGGCCGATGCCGAGCTCCTCGAGGGCCTTCACCAGCGACGCCTCCGTAAAACGGGGCGGCGGCTGCGTGAAGTGCTGCTTCGGATCGAGCTCGAGGAGGCGGAGCACCTCGCCCTCCTGGAGCGCCGGCATCGCAAGCTCGGCCTCGGCGTCCGCGGCGACGTCCCCGTCTTCGTAGGTCTCGACGTAGACCGCGGTGAAGCCCTTGAACTTCATCGTCTGGCCCTGGGCACGGAACACACAGCGCCCCGCCTCGATGTCCGCCGCCACCGTGTCGTAGACAGCCGGCTGCATCTGGCTGCCCACGAAGCGCTCCCAAATCAGGCGATAGAGCGCGAGCTGGTCCTTGTTGAGGAAGCGCGCGACGCTCTTCGGATCGCGGGTGACGTCCGACGGCCGGATCGCTTCGTGCGCTTCCTGCGCGCGGCCGCGGGACTTGTAGACGGGGGCCGAGGCCGGCAGGTACTCCTGCCCGAAGCGCGTCGTCACGAACTGGCGCGTCGCTTCCTGCGCATCCCGCGACACCTGCACGGAGTCCGTGCGCATGTAGGTGATCAGACCGACCGCGCCCTCGTCACCCACGTCGATGCCTTCGTAAAGCTGCTGGGCCACCGTCATCGTCTTGCGCGCCCAGAAGCCGAGCTTGCGCCCCGCCTCCTGCTGCAGCGTCGACGTGATGAAGGGCGGCGCCGGGTTGCGGCGGCGCTCGCCGCGCGTGACGCTGCGCACGACCCAGCGCGCGCTGTCGAGGCCCGCCATGGCGGCGCGCGTGGTCGCTTCGTCCGGCAGCGTCGCGGCCTTGCCGTCGCGCGGCACCTCTACCCGCGTACCGTCGATCTCGCGCAACGTCGCGACGAACTCCGGCGGCAGCTTCGCCGCCAGCCGCGCGTGGAGCGACCAGTACTCGTGCGGGACGAACACCTCGATCTCGCGCTCGCGGTCGACGATCAGGCGAACGGCCACGGACTGCACGCGCCCCGCCGACAGGCCGCGCTGGACCTTGTCCCACAGGAGCGGCGACAGGCCGTAGCCCACGAGACGGTCGAGGATGCGGCGCGCTTGCTGGGCGTCGACCTTCTTGAGGTCGATCTTGCCCGGATGCTCGAACGCCGCCTTGACCGCGCGCTCGGTGATCTCGTTGAACGTGATACGGAAGATCTTGCTCTTGTCGAACGGCAGCTCCTGCGTGAGATGCCAGCCGATGGCCTCCCCTTCCCGGTCGGGGTCGGTGGCCACGTAGAGGGCGCTCGCCTTCTCCGCGGCCTTCTTCAGGTCGTCGAGGATCTTCTTCTTCAGCGGCGACACGACGTACACCGGCTTGAAGTTCTTCTTCGGATCGACACCGAGCCGGGACTTCGGCAGATCGCGCACGTGCCCCATCGACGCCTTCACCACGTACTTGCCGTTCAGGTACTTCTGGATCGTCTTGACCTTGGTGGGCGACTCGACGATCACGAGGCCACGCCCCGTCCCGCGCGTGCGGCTCGCCTCGACGAGATTCGCGATCTTCGGCGCCTTCACGTTTTTCGACGTCTTCGCCGCCTTCGACACGACGGTTTTCGGCGCGCGCTTCGCCACTACGCTCGCCTCGCCCGCGCGCCCACCGCGACCCATCGTTGCCCCTCGAACTGCCGGGCGCGCCCCGCCAACTCGAGTGATACCAGCGTCGCGCCGACCCGGGCGGGCGCCAGCCCACACCGTGCGATCACGTCCTCGATGTGCTGAGGCTCGTCGGGCACGAGTACCGCGAGGACGGACGCCTCGTCGGAGGCCATGTGACCGGCACGCGCGGTCAAAGCGGGTACCGTCATGTCGAGCACGTCCGGCGCGTCACGCACGGAATTTCTCCACGGCGGCGGTAGTTCTTGCACGATATCGGCCCACGATCTGACTAGTGTAGCACCGTCACGTAGGAGCCCGTGGGGACCGGCGGCGGTGTCCGTCGTAACTCGGCCCGGAACGGCGAACACTTCGCGCCCGAAATCACCCGCCGCGCCGGCCGTGATCAACGCTCCGCTGCGTTCCGCGCCCTCCACCACCACTACCCCGAGGGCCAAGCCCGCGATCGTGCGATTACGCTGCGGAAAGTTTTCCTTGAGCGGTCGCATGCCCGGAGAAAATTGGGAGACGAGCGCGCCGTGAGCCTCGATCTCGTCGGCGAGCCTGCGATTCTCCGGGGGGTAACACAGATCGATGCCGTGTCCGAGCACCGCGATGGTGCGCCCGCCCGCCGCGAGCGCGCCGCGATGCGCGGCAGTGTCGATGCCGCGCGCGAGCCCACTCACGATCGTCACGCCGCGCGCGGCGAGATCGGCCGCGAGGCGCTCGGCAACCTCCACACCATATGGCGATGCGCGGCGCGAGCCGACGATCGCCACCGCGAGGGTGTCCGCGGCGAGGAGCGTGCCTCGGACGTGGAGCGTGGGTGGCGGAAACATCGCCGCGAGCAAGGCGGGATAGCCTTCGTCCCGTGATGTCAGGAGGAACGGGGTCGTCGTAGGCATTGGCCGGCGCCAAGTATAAGGATGGCGCACGCCCTGCAAAAGACTCCGAACGGATACGGGGCTTACTTGCGAAGGAGCTTGCGGGCGCGGCCGGCGGCTTCCGTGTCGGGATACTCGCGCACCACGCGCCGCCACGCGGCCGTCGCCTCCGAGCGCTGGCGTAACATCGCGTGGGTCTGGCCGATCTTCAGCCAGCCGTCGGCGATCACCGACGCGTCGGACGCGGAATCCACCGCCTTGCGGTACTCCTTCAGCGCCTGACGATAGTCACGCTGCCGGAAATACGCTTCACCGATCCAGATCTGCGCGCGGGCCGCCAGCGGATGGTCGGGCTTCCTGGCAACCAGGTCTGTCAGCTCCAGGACTGCCTGTCCGTACTCTCCCGCGCTGAAGATCTTGAGCGCCCCCGCGAAGGCCTGCTCGACGTTGATCGAGGATTCGCGCGGCTCCGGGAGGCGCTCCGCCGGCGCCACCGCGGGCGGGCGCGCGAGCGCTTCCATGGCGGTGATCGTCTCGCGCAGCGACGTCTCGGTTGCGGCAGTGCGGTTGCCGAGCGTGACGATCCGATCCCCAGCCTCGCGCAGACGCATCTCGGTTTGCTGGAGCCGGGTGTTCAGCGTCTGGATGTCGGTGGACATCGGCCCCATGCCTTTCGCCATCGTCTCCTGTTGCTGGCGCACATCGGCGATGTCCTTACCGAGCCCGCCCACCCGCGTCGAGAGATCGCGAACGCTGGAGCGAGTCGCACAGCCGGTGCCGATGAAGGAAGCGAGTACGACGAAGAGAAGCGTGGACGAACGCAGCATTCGGTCGCGAACGTAGCACACGCCTAAAAAGTAAGCCTTATCAGAGAGCTTCGACACTAAAATTACGGAACATGATGACTTCCACCTCTTCTCCTGTCTGAACGACCGTATCCCCCGCAACGACCGCGAGGGCGTCGGCACGGACCATCGAGGTGAGGATGGCAGAGCCTTGCTCGCCGGTGAGGCGCGCCCCCCAGTGCGATCCGTCACGCTCCAGCGTCACCCGGAGGTAGCCGCGGCGCGAGCCGGGATTCGCGATGGGCGCAAGTGCCTTGGCAGCGAGACGCGGACGATGGATGCCGTTGATCCCTCCCATCCGGCGCAGGGCGGGCCGAACGAACAACTCGAACGTGACCATGGCAGACACGGGATTGCCGGGCAGCCCGAACACCGGGCGGCCGTGCAGCGAGCCGAAGGTGATGGGCTTCCCGGGCCGCATCGACACTTGCCACAGATGTAGCTCGGCGCCGGCACGAGTGAGCGCCGCCTTCACCAGGTCGAGGTCCCCGACCGAAACCCCGGCCGACGAGAGCAGCATGTCCGCCGGTGCGCCCCAACGAAGACGTTCCTCGATCGCTTCCATCCGGTCGGCCGCGATCCCAAGGTTCATCGGCTCCCCGCCCGCCTCGAGCACCTGAGCGAAGAGCGAATACGTGTTGGCGTTCTGGATTTGAGCCGGACCTGGCTCTCGCCCCAGCTCGGCCAGCTCGTTTCCCGTCGAAAGGATCGCGACCCTCGGTCGTCGGTGCACGAGAACCTGCGTGTGGCCAAGGGTCGCGAGCACACCGATCTCCGCTGGCCCCAGTGCGACACCCGGTCCGAGAACAGCGGCGCCGATCCGAAGATCTTCACCGCGCGAGCGAACGTACGCGCCGGTCTCCACGGCCGCCTTGAGCCTGACGTGGCCGTCCTCGGCGTCCGTGTCCTCCTGCGGGACCACGGCGTCGGCGCCTGCGGGCAGCGGCGCGCCCGTAAAGATTCGCATCGCCTCTCCCGCCGCGACGGGACGCGCGGGCATCGTGCCTGCCATCACGGCGCCGACGACGGTCAGCGTCGCGGGCGCGGCCGTCGTGTCCGCGGCCCGTACCGCATACCCGTCCATCGATGAGTTCGGCCACGGGGGAATCTCGCGCTCGGAGACGATGGGCTCGGCGAGCGCACGGCCCAGCGCGGAGAGAAGCGGAACGCGTTCGGTCGGCAACGGACGCACGCGCGCGAGGATCTCCGCGAGCGCCTGTTCGACGGTCAGCATGGAGGTATTTTACGCGGAGGCCTTTGACACTCGGGTGAGACGCGGCTTCGCCGCGGCTCGACCGCAGGGGGGCATGGGGGGTGCACGCCTCGTGCACCCCCCATCTACTTAATGGCCTCCCGTGTGGGGAAGGTTGAGGACCGGCTTGAACCGCCCCATGAACCAGCGGCGGCTCAGGACGAACAGCGCGAGGAAGCCGGCGGTCACGAGCAAATCGAGGATCCCCAGCGGGAGCCGGTTGGCCGAGGACACGGTCGGAAAGACGACGAACACTCGCTCGAGAAAAATCCCGGCGAGCCCCATGAGCGCGACGATGACGAGCGGCGTGTGCCGCTGGGGCGGCCGCCCGGTCAGGCGCTTGAGCAGGTAGGCGAATGGAACCAGCCAGCCGACCACAAAGACCACCCACGCGAGGGTCTGCCACGGCTGGACGAAGAGCCGGCGCACGAAGAACCGCGTCTCGATCGGCACGTTGCCGTACCAGATCACGAGGTACTGCGACCAGAAGAAGTACATCCACATGATCGACATCGCGAACTGCAGCTTCGCCACATCCTGGATGGCGCTCGGCGGAATCGAAGCGACGCCCCGCGAGTTCGCCCACACGCTCAGGATGGAGAGGACGGCGAAGCCCGTGTAGAGCGAGCTCACGACGAAGTATCCGCCGAAAAGGCCGCTGTACCACTTCGGGTCCAGCGACATGAGGAGGTCGAAGCCCCACAACGACAGCGTGATGATCCACAAGAACAGGAGCATGGTCGCGAGACGGTTGCGGCGGACGCGCTCCTGCTCTTCGTCCTGCGGCACCGGATCGCGCAGGAGCCGCCGGATGAACGCGTAGGTGACGAGGAAGAGCGCGGCCGCGAGAACAAGCGTGCGCCCGAAGAAGAACGGCGTGTTGAGCCAGGCCTCCTTGTGGAGGACCGGCGTGGTGGCCCAAGAATAGAGGACGTTGTGTCCGAGGAACAGGACGAGCAACAGCACGAAGGAGACGGGCAGGAACCCGGCCGTCGTGAGCGCGAGGCGGCGCACGCTCGGCGACCAACGCGCCTCCGTAAGCTGCATCATCGCCGCAATGGCGGGACCCGTCGCCGCGATTCCCGACCAGAACACGAGGTTGACGAGGAAGAGCGACCACGCCTCCGTCGCGTCGACCGAGAGCCCCCACAGAAACGAGGCCGCGCCGGCCACCGCGAGCACGCTCCAGAGGGCGCTCATCGGGCCGCGACACTCCGGAGGAAGTTCACCACGTGCCACGCTTCCTCGGACGACATCGCCTCGCCGTACGACGGCATCACCGCGCCCCCCGCCATGATGTAGCTGTGCCAATAGCCATCCGTCCGGCCCGCCTGGAGTTGCGCGTTGGTGAGGTCCGGCGTCGGAATGAACTTCGTCGCGACCGGCCCGGTGACGCCACCCTTGACCTCGGGCCCGTGGCACGGGGTGCAGAACGTCTGGAAGCGCTCCTTGCCGAGCGCCACGGACGCAGGAGTCGCCTTCACCGGATTCGCGATCTTCGCGGCGACATCACGCTGCTCGCGCGGCAGGATCATCGTGCCGCCCCGGGCGAGCACGCCCGTCGGCATGGGGAAGATACGCTCACCCGTGACGATCTTCGGCGACTGCGTCATGTTGTCGACCCAGCGCAGCGCCACCACTCCGCCCATCACCGCCGCGCAGACGCCCACGATCAGGAGCACGAGGATGAAGACGTATTTCATCATGACGCCGCCTTGATCTCTTCCGCGCCGGCCGATTGCAAGATCTGCCGGACCGACGCGCTACGATCGGGCGCGCAATGCACCGCGACGCCGAAGCGATCGCTGGAGAAGCGCGGGTCATAGGCGGCGGTGTGCCGAAAGCGCGGCAGGCGGCCGAGCGTCACCAGGCCGATCACCGTGGCGACGCCTCCGAACAGGATCGTCAGCTCGAACGCGATGACCACGAACGGCGGGATCGACGCCACCGGCTTGCCACCGACGATCAGCCCCCACTGCATCGACGACCAGATCGTGAGGAGGAACCCCGACACGGTCCCGGTGAGGCCGCCCAGGACCGTGAAGAGACGGACGGGACTCACCGGGCGGTCACGCTCCAGCACGTCCTCGATCTCGTGCACGGGCACCGGCGTGTAGACGGTCAGATCGTGATAGCCCTTCGAGCGCAGGTCTTCCAGCGCGCGCACCGTCGTGTCCACGTGCGCGAAGACCCCGACGATCGTCCGTGACGGCCCATGGCCGTCGACGGTTTTCGACTCAGGGGTGGCCATGGCCCTCCTTCATCGGAGGCGGCAGCGTCTCCTTCACCTCCACGATCGACAACGACGGCATGAGGCGAATGAACGCGAGGAAGAGCAGGAAGAAGAAAGAGAAGCTGCCGACCACGATCATGGTGTCCGTCGGCGTCGGCACGTAGATACCCCACGTATACGGATAGAAGTCGTGGGCGAGACCCGGCACGATGATGTTGAAGCGCTCGAACCACATCCCGATGAGCACGAGGATCGACACGGCATAGAGAATCGGGACGCTGGTGCGCGCGCGCTTCCAGAAGAGGATGAGAGGGGCGACGCAGTTACAGAGATACATCGTCCACAGCGCCCACGCGTAGCTCTTCGTCACCTTCCAGAAGAGCGAGGCCTTCTCGAAGTTGTCTCCACTGTAGAGGGCGGTGAAGATCTCGCACGCGTAGAAGTAGGTCAGCACGAGGCCCGTCGCCAGAATGAGCTTCGCCATGTAGTCCAGATGACGATCCGTCACGTAGGCGTGGAGGCGGAAGTAGTAGCGCATCGGAACGATGAGGACCACGACCATCGCGAAGCCCGAGAAGATCGCGCCGTCGACGAAGAAGGGCGCGAACAGCGTCGAGTGCCACCCGGGAACGAGCGCCATGGCGAAGTCCCACGACACGACGCTGTGCACGGAGAGCACGAGCGGCGTCGCGAGCGCGGCGAGGAGCCCGTAGGCGCGACGGTAGGGCCGCCACTGGTCGTCCGAGCCTTCCCAGCCCAGCGACAGCATGCCGTAGATGCGCCGGCGCCAACCCGTGGACGCGTCGCGCAGGGCGGCGAGGTCGGGCACCAGCCCCACGATGAAGAAGATCGTGCTCACCGAGAGGTACGTCGAGATGGCGAACACGTCCCACACCAGCGGCGACCGAAAGTTGGGCCAGAGATAGCGCTGGTTCGGATACGGAAGCAGGAAGTACGCGAACCACATGCGCCCGGCGTGGATGAGCGGAAAGAGGCCCGCCGTCAAGACCGCGAAGATCGTCATCGCCTCCGCCGCGCGATAGATCGAGGTACGCCATCGCGCCCGGAACAGATAGAGGACGGCGGAGATCAAGGTGCCGGCGTGCCCGATACCGATCCAGAACACGAACGTGGTGATGTACATCGCCCACATCTGGGGCGCCCGCTTCCCGGCCGCGCCCATGCCGATGTAGATCTGGTACGTCCACGCGACGAAGAACGTGGCGAGCAGCAGCCCGACCACACACATCCAGGCGAAGTAGAGATTTCCCGGCGGGCGCAGGCTCCGAATGACGTCACGGTTGACGTCGGCGAAGGTCGGGGTGGGGGTGGGCGTCGGCGTCTCCGTCACGGCCATCAGGCGTGCTCCCGCGTGACCTTCTTCAGGTAGGTGACCGACGGCCGCGTCCCCAGCTCATCGAGCACCGCGTACGCACGCGGCGCGTGCCGCTGCTTCGCGGCGGTGCTCTGCGGGTCCTTCAGGTTGCCGAACGTGATCGCGCTGGTCGGGCACGTCTGCTGACAGGCCGTCGTGATGTCGCCGTCCTTCACCGCCCGCCTCTCGTCCCTCGCGTGGTCCTTGCCGGCCACGATGCGCTGGATGCACATCGTGCACTTCTCCATGATCCCGAGCTGCCGCACGGTGACGTCGGGGTTGAGCTGCACCTCGAGCGGCGCCGGAAACTCGTAGTTGAACCAGTTGAAGCGCCGGACGTGGTACGGGCAGTTGTTGCCGCAGTATCGCGTGCCGACGCACCGGTTGTAGACCTGGCCGTTGAGCCCTTCCTCTGTGCGATACGCGGCGAACACCGGACAGACGGGCTCGCACGGGGCAACTTCACAGTGCTGGCAGAGCATCGGCAGGAAGAGATTGTGCGGCTCCTCCGGCTTGCCTTCCTGCCAGCGCTCGATCCGGAGCCAGTGCAGCTGGCGACCGTAGGCGGCCTGCGCCTTGCCCACCACCGGAATGTTGTTCTCCGCGATGCACGCCACGACGCAGGCCTGGCACCCCACACACGCGTCGACGTCGATGGTGAGCCCCCACCGATTCCCCGGGTACTTCTGCGGCGGATACATGCCAGGGTCGTCGAGCTCCTCGCGCCTGCCGCGAAGCGCTGCTTCGCGCGCCGAACGGAGGTCGACGTGCTGCGCGAGCTCCCGCTCTTCCTGGTCGTGCGTCGCCTGGAGGATGGCGAGCGGGCGCCGCGCGCCCGTCTTCGCGAGCGTGACGCGCACGGAGAGATAGCGCGCGCCGCCCCCCGCCTCCGGTGCCGCGGACAGCAGCGCCACGGGATTGGTCGGCGTCGAAGGCGCCGTGACGTAGCGTCCGTTGCGCACGTGATACGGCGCATACCGGTGGCCGATCGGAATCGCCACCGCCGTCGCGTGAATGGTCGCCGAGACGTACGCGGGAAGCTCCACCACACCGTACGGCGATGAGACGCGCAGGACGTCGCCATTCACGATCCCCTGCGCGCGCGCGGCGGCGGTCGGCACTTCCACCCAGGCGTCCCAGGCCGCCTGCGTCATCGTATCCGGCGTCTCCTGAAGCCACGAGCTACCGGCGCTCCGCCCGTCGAAGAACCGGGACGAGGGATACGCGAGAAGAGTCAACCCCCCGGCGTCCCCATCGATCTTGGGCTCGCGCGCGTCGACGGCCGCGATCTTCGGCGTCACCGCGACGACCGGCGTCTCCCGCCACATCCCACCCTGTTGCAGCGCCGCCGCCCACTGCCCCTTCACCATCGGTTCCCACGTGGTCTTCAGGTACTGCTCGAAACTCGTCCACGGCAGCGGGCCCTTACCCTCCTCCGTGATCCCGAGCGCGGTCCGGCCGATCCCGAGCATGACGTCGCCGAACGACCGCGCATCGCGGATCGGCATCATCGTCGGCTGCATCAATCCCACGACGCCTTCGCGCGGAGAATAGTCACCCCACGACTCCAGCCAGTGCGTGTCCGGCAGCACGACGTGCGCCAGGCCGGTCGTCTCATCCGGCCGGTTGGAGAAGCTCACGACCAGGCCGGCCTTCTTCACGGCATCCGCGAACTTCAGCCCGCCCGGCAGCGTAAACGCCGGATTGACGTTGGGACCGAGCAGGAGCACGTCGATCTCGCCGTTCGCCATCGCCTGAACGAGCGCCGCCACCTCCGCATACGGCGTCACGCGCCCATAGGAGGAGTCAGGGCCGAATCGTACGGTCTTGCCCACGGCGCCGAGCGCCACGTTCAGCAAATTGATCGCGGTCAGCGTGGCCACCGCGTTGGAGCCCGTCACCGCGGCGCCGCCACCGATCACGAGTGCGGGCTTCGCGTGCGCGAGCGCTTCGGCGATGTGCCTGATCGTCTCCAGCTCGACCCCGCTCTCCTCCGCCGCTTTCTTCACGTCGATGTGCGGCGCGACCTCGCCGAACCGCTTGTCAACGATCCCAGCCTCCGCCAGCGTCTTCAGCACGGCGATCGCGACGAGGTCTTCGCGGCCCGGCGCGTTGCGAACCCACATGTCCGCGTTCGACGCGGTCAGGGACTGGCGCGGCTCGACGTGGATAAAGGTGCCGGCACGCCCGTCGCGGAAGCTGTGCATCCGCGCGAAGCCCTTCGCGTAGCCGACGTTGCTGATCCACGTCTCGAGGAAATCGGCACCGAAGGAGACGATGACCTCCGCCTCCTCGAGGGCGTAGTGCGGTACCGCGTCGCGCCCGAACACCGCACGGTTCGCCGCGCGCTGCGCCTCATGGCCGAACGGCTCGTAGACGACGCGCGGCCGCGCCCCGAGCGCCTGCGTGACGCGATCGAGCAGCGCACCGAGCGTCCCGTTCTCGAGCTGCGTGACGACGGCGATTCCTCGCCCTTTTCCGGCTCCACGCGCCTGACCGATGCGGTCGGTCACCATCTTCAACGCCGCGTCCCACGCCATCGGCGTGAGCGCATCGCCGTCGCGGCGCTGCGGCCCGCTGAAGCGGTCGGGATGGTAGAGCGCCTGCACCGACGCCTGTCCCCGGCTACAGAGCGCGCCCTGATTCACCGGATGGTCTGGGTTGCCTTCGACCTTCACGACGCGCCCGTCGCGGTTGCGCGCCACGACGCCGCAGCCGGCCGGGCATTCGCGGCAGACCGTCGCGAACCACGACGCGACACCGGGCACGATCTGGTCGTTCGGCACGACGAGCGGCAGGATCTTCTCGCCGGCGTCCTGACAGCCGCCACTGGCGGCCGCCGCCCCCACCGTGCTCACGATCTTGAAGAAGTCTCGTCGATTCATGCGGGACGCCTCGGAGGGGGCTTGGGGGTCCTCAGCTGTGGGGCCCCCATGTTCAAAGAGAGCTTGGGGGTCTTCATCGTCAGTGGTGACATGTGACGCAGTCGAGCGGCGCCTTCATACCGCGTGTGGCGTTCTGTTCGCGATGGCAGTCGATGCACCAGCCCATGGTCAGCGGCGGCGGCGCCGGCTTCATACCGGTCAGGCTCAGCAAATCGTTGACGAGCCGCGGGCCGGTGCTGGCGCCGACGGTGGTCATGGTCTCCACCGGCCCGTGGCACGTCTGGCACCTCACGTTCGCCCGAACGTGCGCCTTGTGCGGGAAGTACGTGAACTCCGGAATCTTGAAAAT
>JBGOTH010000032.1:0-12566 GCA_041476345.1 Methylomirabilia bacterium | reverse complement strand
TGGGAAGTCGTGGGCGGCTTCCAGAAGACGTTCGAGGAATCCGGCGGCCAGATCGTCCAGAAGCTGTGGGTGCCGTTGGGCGCGATGGACCTCGCGCCGTACATCTCGAAGATCAAGCGCGATGCCGACGCGGTCTTCACGATGGTGGCGGGCGCGTCCACGCTGCAGTTCTTCAAGCAGTATCAAGACGCGGGGCTCAAGGGCCGCGTGCCGTTGATCGCCGGCGGGCCCGCCGTCGACGAGTCGCTGCTCCCGGCGATGGGCGACGAGGCGCTGGGCACCGTGAGCCCGTTGATCTACAGCGGCGCGCTGGACACGCCCGCCAATCGCCGGTTCGCGCAGGAGTACCGCAAGCGATTCGGCAAGGTTCCGTCCTATTTCGCCGAGACCAACTACACGAGCGGCCGGTGGATCAACGAGGCCGTCAAGGCGATCAACGGCAACGTGGAGGATCGCGAAGCGCTCCTCGCGGCGCTCCGCAAGGTGGAGATCGCCGATGCGCCGCGCGGTCCCGTCAAGCTCGATCCCCAGGGCAACCCGATCCAGAACGTCTACATCCGGAAGATCGAGCGCAACAAGGACGGTGAGCTGCAGAACACGGTCATCGTCACGATTCCCGCCGTGTCGCAATTCTGGAAGTACGGCCCGGAGGAATTTCTCAAGCAGCCCGTCTACAGCCGCGACTTCCCGCCCTGTAAGGCGTGCTAGGATTCCCGTTCCCTTTCCCTTCAAGGAGAGTGCATGAAGACGTTCCTGGCGGTAGCGGCGATCATCTTGTCGACCGTCGCGGTGGCCGGTGCTGAGATGGACAACCCGGAGTACAAAAGCTGGTCTGGATTCAAGGCCGGCGCCTGGGTGAAGTTCAAGATGGTCAGCGAGGCCAGAGGCGTCAAGACCGAGATGGACCAGACCGTGAAGCTGGTGGAGCTGACCAACGCAAAGGCCGTCGTCGAAATCAGCATGGTCATGGCGGGCAACAAGCTGCCCGCGCAGAAGCGGGAGATTCCCGCGAAGATCACGATCGAGGCCGTGAAGGACGCGAAGGCCCCGAAGGACGCGAAGGTCTCCAAGCCCGCGCAGGGCGACGAGGAGATCGACGTCGGCGGGAAGAAGGTCAAGGCCCACTGGGCCGAGTCGACGACCGAGACCGGCGGCTACAAGACGGTCGCGAAGGTCTGGCAGGCCAAGGGCGTGCCGGGCGGCACCGTGAAGATGGAGGCCACGACGACCGGCGCGGTCACGGCCAATACCTCGATGGTCGCGACGGAGTGGAAGGAGTAGGCTCCGCGGCGACGTCCCGATCGCCGGCCTTTCGTCGATTGACAGCGGTGGACGGCGTCTCTCATAGTCCCGGCATGGAGGGCCAGGCCGACGAGCTCCTGCGTGACGAAGGTGTGAGAAAGGCCTACCTGGGGATTTGAGGCTCCGCGGACGGATGCGCGCCGTGCTCTGTCGTGCGTGGGGACCGATCGAGAATCTGACGATCGAGGACGTGCCGGTGCCGACGCCGGCCGCCGGCGAGGTCTTGATCGATGTGAAAGCGACGGCGGTCAACTACGCCGACGCGATCATGATCGCCGGTCAGTACCAGACGAAGCCGCCCCTGCCCTTCAGCCCCGGCCTCGAGACCGCGGGAATCGTCGCCGCGTGCGGTGACGGTGCGACGCGCTTCAAGCCCGGCGATCGCGTGATGGCGATCCTCCCGTACGGCGGGCTCGCCGAGATGGCGATCGCACCCGAGACGGAAACGTTCGCCATTCCCGACGGCATGAGCTTCGACGAAGCCGGCGCGTTTCCCGTCGCGTACATCTCGAGCGACGTCGCCCTCCGCTGGCAAGGACGTCTGGAGGCCGGCGAGACGCTCCTCGTGCTCGGCGCGGCGGGCGGCGTCGGCTTGACGGCGGTCGAGATCGGCAAGGCGATGGGCGCCCGCGTCATCGCGGCGGCGAGCACGCCCGAAAAGCTCGCGGTGGCGCGCGAGCACGGAGCGGACGATCTCGTGAACTACGCGACCGAAAAGCTGACGGAGCGCGTGATGGCGCTCACGAACGACAAGGGCGCCGACGTCTGCTTCGATCCCGTGGGCGGCGCGCTCTTCGACGCGGCGCTGTCGTCGCTCGGCTGGGGCGGGCGAATCCTGCTCGTCGGATTCGTGGCCGGCATCCCGAAGATCCCGGCCAACCGGCTCCTCGTGAAGCACCGGTCCGCGCTGGGATCGTCGCTCCGCTATTTCCGCTGGCACGCGCCGGACAAGCTGCGCACGTCCGTCGAGGCACTGATGCGGTGGTACGCCGAGGGCAAGCTCAAGCCCTGCGTCTCGCATCGACTGCCGCTCGAGAAGAGCGTCGACGCGATTCGTCTGCTCACGGACCGCAAAGCCTTCGGGAAGGTCGTCGTCGTGATGGACGCGCGCTGATGGAGATCCGCCTCACGCGACACGGCCGTCACGTCGCCGTCGTCACGGTCGACCACCAGCCGCGCCTGAACGCCATGACACGGGAGATGATGGCGGAGCTCGGTCGCCTTTGGGACGAGTTGGAGCGCGACGACACCCGGTGCATCGTACTGACCGGCGCCGGCGAGCGCGCGTTCAGCGCGGGCGCCGACATCAGCGGCGATCTATCGGCGTCGCCCGAGATGGCGAAGGTCGTGAGTCACGCGCTGCTCAAGACCGACGTGTACACGAAGCCGATCGTGGCGGCCGTCAACGGCGACTGCGTCGGCGGTGGCGTCGAGCTGCTGCTCGCCACCGACATCCGCGCCGCGGCGCCGCACGCGCGCTTCGGATTGCCCGAGGTCAAGTGGTCGATCTACCCGTTCGGCGGCGCGACGATCAAGCTGATCCAGCAGATCGGCTACGTCCACGCGATGGATCTCCTGCTCACGGCGCGGCTCATCGACGCCGCGGAGGCCGCGCGGCTCGGGCTGATCAATCGCGTGGTACCCGCGGCCGACCTGATGTCCTGGGCGCTCGAGACCGCGGAGCAGATCGCGGCGAACAGCCCGACGGCGGTGCAGGCCGTGAAGCGACAGATCAGCGCGACCATCGCCGACCACGCGCGCTCGCGCGAGGCGCTCGAGCAGGAGCTCGGCGATCGCGTGCGGGCGAGCGGGCACTTCAGCGAAGGCGTCGCCGCGTTCCGAGAAAAGCGGCGGCCCCATTACGAATGAACGGGACGGAGGACGCATGAGCTCGGACGAGGTACAGGTCGCGCGCGATGGTGGCGTGCTCACCGTGACGCTGAACCGGCCGGCGGACCAGAACCGCCTCACGCGGGACGTGCTCGTGACCCTGCAGGAGCTCGTGGACGATCTCCGCGGCGACGAGGCAACGCAGGCGCTGGTCCTCACCGGCACCGGCGCCGAGTTCTTCTCGATGGGGATCCTGAACCCCGCGGTGCGCGCGAGCTACACCAAAGACCAGATCCTCGACCTCGTGCGGATCGCGAACCGCCTCTACGACTCGCTCGAAGCGCTGCCCCAGATCGTCATCGCCGCGCTCAACGGCGCCGCGCGTGCCGGCGCCGCCGAGCTCGCGCTTGCGTGCGACATCCGTGTGGCGGCGGCGCACGCGACGTTCGCACTCCCGGAGGCGCTGTGGGGCGGATTCCCCGGGGCCGGCGGGCCCGTGCGGCTTCCCGCGCTCGTCGGGCGGGCCCGGGCGCTCGAGCTGATCTGCACGGGACGGGAGATCGACGCGCCCGAGCTGGAGCGGCTCGGACTCGTCCTGTCCGTGCACCGCGGCGAGCGGCTGCTCGCGGACGCGCAGGCGCTCGCGGCGCGCATCGCCGCCAGCGGTCCGCTCGCGACGCGTGGCGCCAAGCGGATCATCAACGTGCACGCTGCCGGCGGCTTCACCGCCGCCCGCGCGCTCTCGGACGCGCTGCGGCACGCTCTCGAGTGGAGCCGCGACGTGGACGAAGGCATGGCCGCGCACCGCGAGGGTCGGACGCCGCGATTCATCGGACGGTGAGCGTGCCGCCCGCGAGCCGAACGCTCGGGGCGCTGCTCGATGAGATGGCGGCTACGCGACCACAAGCAGACGCGGTCGTCTTCCGCGATCAACACCTCACCTACGCGATGTTGCGGGCGCGCGTCGACGAATTCGCGCGGGCGCTCCTGGCGGTCGGCGTGACGCGCGGTGATCGCGTCGCCGTCCTGTTGCCGAATCGTCCCGAATGGCTGGTCGCCACACTCGCGATCGCCAAGATCGGCGGCGTGGTGACGGCCATCAGCACCTTCTCGATACCGCGCGAGCTCGGCTGGGCGCTCGACCACTCCGGAGCCGTCGCGCTCGTCACCTGCGACGCATTCCGCGGAAGAGACTATCTCAGCGCGCTGCACGGCCTCTGCCCCGAGCTGGACCGGAGCGAGCCCGGCGAGCTCAGGAGCGCGCGGCTCCCGCACCTGCGCACCGTGGTCTGCGTCGACGCGCGGCACCACGACGGCGTCTTCCATCCGGACGCCTTCCTCGCGCACGCCGCGAAGACCCGAAGCATGGCGCTGGCGACCGCACAGCGCGCCGTGTCGCCCGAGGACATCTGCTACATCCTCTACACGTCGGGGTCGACGGCCACGCCCAAGGGCGTCACGCTGGCGCATCGCGGCGTCATCGAGAACGGGTTCAGCATCGGCGAGCGGCAGCGTCTCACGGCGGCCGATCGGCTGTGGCTCGCCGTGCCGCTGTTCTGGTCGTTCGGTTCGGCGAATGCGTTGCCTGCGATCATGACGCACGGCGGCTGTGTCGTACTGCAGGAGAGCTTCGAGCCGGGCGAAGCGCTGGAGCTGCTCGAGCGCGAACGGTGCAGCGTCTATTACGGCATGGCGAACATGGCGCGCGCCATGCTCGAGCATCCCGATCGTCCGCGGCGCCGGCTCGCGTCGATGCGAACCGGTCTCACGATCGGGCCTCCGGAGGACATCGCGATGACGATGGAGGCCGTCGGCGCCGCCGAGCTCTGCAACGTGTACGGCTCGACGGAGACGTACGGCAACTGCGCCGTGACCGATGCCCACGATCCGCTCGCGGTCCGTCTCCACTCGCAGGGTCTTCCACTCCCCGGGATGGAGCTGCGCGTCGTGCACCCGGAAACGCGGACCTCACTCGGTGTGAACGACATCGGCGAGCTCTGCGTCCGCGGGTACGTCACGCCCGGCTACTATCGCGCGCCGGAGCTCAGCGCGACCGCGTTCGATGCCGAGGGATACTTTCTCACCGGCGATCTTGGACTGATCGGCGACGACGGGCGCGTGCGCTTTCGCGGGCGGTTGAAGGAAATGATCAAGACGGGCGGCGTCAACGTGGCGCCGCTCGAAGTCGAGGAGGTGCTGCTGCAACATCCGGACGTGAAGCAGGCATTCGTCGTCGGCGTGCCCGACCGCGCCAAGGACGAGATCGTCGCGGCGGTGATCGAGATGCGCACCGGTGCCACCGCGGACATCGACGCGCTCGTGGCATTCTGTCGCGAGCGCCTCGCCAGCTACAAGGTCCCGACCCAACTTGTCTTCCGCAAAGCGGAAGATTTTCCGCGCACGCCGACCGGCAAGATCCACAAGCCGGGACTCCGTGAGGAGTTGGCGCGCGGCACCTGGCGGAAGGCCTGACGGCAGGCAGCGTCAAGGGATAGGCACCGCGCCGCCGATCGTGACGACGCTGCCCGCCCCGACCACGACGGCAGCCGACCCAGGCGTCACGTTGATCGTGCCGACGCCCGTCACCCCAGGCCCGACCGAGGTTATGTTCGCGGCGCCAACGACGGGGATGCCGCCCAGCAGGGAGCAACCCAGCGCACACAGATTGTTGGAGATGTTGATCGTGCTCGGGGTGCCCGTGAAATTCACGAGGGCGCCGCCGATCTTCACGACGGAATTCCCCGCGACCGTCAGCAGCGAGCCCCCGGTGATGTTCAGCGTGCTGCCGTTCGCCAGACGCAGGAGATCGCCGGTGACGGTCAGCAGGCTGCCGGAACGCACGTTCACGAGATTCCCCGCCACGTTCAGGACACTCGCGTCCAGCTTCACCAACGAGAGTCCGGCGGTCACCCTCGCGTTGTTGATGAGCGAGATCGCGTCGCCATCGACGGTGGTGACACTGGCACGAAGGTTCAGCAGCGGAGCGGACGCGTTGAACAGTGCGGTGTCGAACGACACGCCGTTGGCGGCGGTGAGCGTCGCGTTCTCGGCGTCGATGAGCGTGCCGCCGTGCTTCAACGGTTGATCCGTCGCCAAGTCCATCGGGCTGGCAGAGGCAGGGATGGTGCCGCCGTCCCCGTCATCGACGAGCACCTCTACATTCGTTGCCAGGCTCGAACCTCTCACTCCGATGGCCGCCAAACTCCCGGTCGACAGGGTATGGGAGCCACCGTTGAAGGAGAAGAGCGCGCCGGTCGAGCCGTTCGTCGTGAAGGCGCCGTCGTTCAGGCCCGCGAACAGGAGCGCGCCCGCCGTCAGCGAGCTGCCGCCGGTGAACGAGACGATCGGGTCCGGCTGATTCGCGATGTTGATCACGCCGCCGAGCGTCGAGGAGAGCAGCGGTGCGGCGTTCGATGTGACGCGGCTCTGATTGACGGCGGCGAGGATCGGCCCGCCCAACAGCAGGCGTCTACCCGTGTCGTCGACGCTGATCAGCGAACCCCCGACCGTCAGCGCGCTTTGATCGAGCTGGAGCAACGGAGCCGCGGTCGCCGCGATGACGGTGCCGCCCGTGCCGAGCTGCACCGCGTTGCCGCCCAGCGTGATCGTCGTATTGGTCCCCTTGAGCAGCGGCCCCGCAAGGAGCAGCCTCGCGCCGGTTCCGCCGTTGGTGCCGTCGACGAAGGCGAGACTCCCTGACGCAGACATTGAGCCGCCCGCGATGCCGAGCAGCGGCGACGGGCTCGTACCGATGAAGCTGGCGCCGTTGAACACCCCCAGGACGTCGGAGCTCGTCACGATCGTGGCGTTCGATGTCGCCAGCAGCGGCCCCTTCAACAAGACGGTGGCGTCGTTCGCCCCGATGGCCGCCATTTCGAACACGCGTCCCGACAGCCCGTGCGCGGTGTCGTCGAGGGTGACTTGCGTGCCGGTGAGCTGAATCAGCGCGTCCGTAGTCGAGCTCGCCAGCGACGAACCCACGATGCCCACGAGATCGAGCGCGGCGATCGAGCCACCCGTGGCCTGCAGCAACGGGCCGGCCAGCGAAAGGGAGCTTCCTCCGAGAATGTTCACGAAGCCGCCCTCGCTGGTCAGCGTCGTGCCGAACAACGAGATGAACGGCGAGGTCGACGTACCGGTGACGCCGCCGCCGTCCTGGATGGCGAAGAACGCCTTCACCAGGAGATCGCCGGTGCCCGTGGAGAGCGTCCCCCCGATGTCCGTGAAGAGCGGACCGGCCAGATTCAGCTGGGCGCCGCTGCCGGACACGTTCACCATGTTCCCGAGAGCCAGCGAGAGCGACGGGTCCAGCGCGATCAGTGCCAACGATGAGCTGCTCGCCAGCACACCGAACGTGTCGAGGAGCGAGCCGCCGGTCCTCAGGTTCGAATCGATGATCGAGAGGAGAGGCCCGGCAAGGCTCACGTTCGCGCCGGGCGAGACCAGGATGACCGGCACGCCCGCCCCCACCTGGATGAACGTGATGCCGAGGGCTTCGAGGAGCGCGGTGAGCTGCGTGCTCGTGAAGTTCCCGGTGAAGGTCCTCGCCGGACGGTTCGTCAACGTGAGATTGCCAATGCGCCCGGCGAGCAGGCGACTGACCTCCCTGAGCTCCTCGATGAACTGGAGGATCTGGAAGATGTTGTCGCACGTCGACGACTCACTCGGAGCGCACGCCTTCGTGAGAATGGGAATCACGACCCGGACGTCGTGCAGGATCGGCGGTATGAATCGCGGGGGCGGTGTCGACACGACCCGCGTGTCGGCGGTCAAGGCGGTGATGAGGTCGGCGGCCGTCCGCTGCGCTTGCGCCTTCAGCAGTTCCTCGCCGAAGCCTCGCTTTCGACCCGTCGGCAGGAGGCCACCGAGAATTTGGACGACCTGCTCCGGGGAAAACGTCAGCAATCGCGGTGCGCCGGACACGCCGGCGAGCGCGTACGACTGCAGCGTGTTGACCGGTTGCGGCGTACCCATCGGCTGCCCCGCAGTGTCGAGCTGCTGGACCACGATGCCGCCGCGGATGACGAAAAAGGTCGTCACCGCCGAGGAGCCACCGCCCCCGATCTGGGCGCTCTGTCGTTCGACCTCCGTGACCACGACGGTGCCGCGCACACCGGCGACCGCGTTCGGGGTGCGGATCTGAATCTCCTCGCCGGGCGTCATCTTCTCGCGCGCGACGGCGAGCGAGAACTTGCCGGTCGCGAGCTCGAGCGTGGAGCGGCCGGGCACCTCGGTGATGGTGAGCACCGAGCGCTCGCGGACGGTGACGACCGCCTTGCCGCCGAGCAGCATGCGGGCCAGCGCCTTGTCGCCGGTGGTGACCGTGTCCCGCTGGAAGACGGCGTCCTTGAACGTGAGCAGCAGGTCGGCCTCCCGGCCGACGCGGCGGGCGGTGACGTGACCCTCGAGGACGGTCACGACACCTGCCGGCTTTGGGGCCTGCGCGAACGCGACGGCAGGACAGAGCAGGGCGGCGGCCAGGAGGCCGGCGACACTGCGCTTCAGGAGACCGACGCGGTTCCCAGGATGGACGTTCCCGGACGGGAGCACGCGGCATCATCGCTAGTGGCGTGCGTCGCTGTCAACGTGTATCGGCCAGGCGTGGGCTGGACTTCGGTACGTCGGGGCCCGAAAATCAGCGGGTCATTCTCGACCCATAGGGAGACACACGTCATGAGAGGTCTCGTCGTCCCTCTACTCTGGATCGTCGGGCTCGTCGTCGCCTCCGCAGCCCTGGCCCAGGACGCGTCGTGTTGCACCATCGTCGGCCTGGACGCGAAGCGTCAGCTGATCACCGCGATCGAGCGGACCAGCGGCAAGATGTTCCGCTTCACCGTGAAGGACGACGCCACGTTCAAGACCGCCAAGCTGTGCGAGAGCTTCGACGCGCCGCTCGCCGAAACGAAGAAGGACGCGCCGTTCGCGGCGGACTTCGGCAAGGCTGATCCCAAGAAGCCGTGCTGCGCGCTGACAACGGAAGTGGGCGGCGCGGGCAAGGTGCTCGGGGTGCAGAAATACAAGGAGGCCGGCCTCACGGTCATCCTGACCGAGCTCAAGCGCACGGCGGGTGACACACTCACCGCGCGCTGGCAGTACTGCAATGGCGGCGCGAAGGCCGTGACGTTCCCCGCCGCGGGCTGTGTCGGGATGGGCTGCACCCATACCCCGGCGTTCGGCATGAACCTGATGGACGGGGCGACGCGGCAGAAGCACGAGATGCTGAGGGACGACAAGGGCAACCTCGTCGCGGACCTATATCCACCGAGCAAGCTGACGGTCGGTCCGAACGCGATCTTCAGCACCTGGGCGAAGTTCAACGCGCCGCCGGCGTCGTCCACCGTCGTGACCGTGATCATCCCGGGCACGAGCGAACCGTTCGAGGACATGCCGATCGCGCCCTGATCGAGTGACGCCCGATGTCTGGCTTCCGATACGTCGCGGTCGGCGCAGCGGTGTGCGTCTGACACAGGCGAGAGGGGGAGAACGCCATGACAGACCTCGAGGCGCGATTCGAGCGGGAGATGATCGAGAAGGTCTACCGCACCGCCGGCCGGGAGACCGGCTACTGGGCCGGGTACTTCCTGCGGTCGGTGAAGCGTCACGGCGGCGTCAGCACCGCGCGGCGCTTGCTCGATCCGCGCGGCGTGTCGAAAGGGCTCGCCCGGCTCGCGTCGATGAAGCGGCTCGACCTCGCGATGGAGACGCTCGTCCTCGACGCGGACTACCAGCCGCTGTTCACCGAAGAGGAGCGTGCGATCGCGGCACGACGGCTCGAGCAGGCGCAGGCATCCGCGTCGCCTCCCGGCTAGCACGCGACGAAAAATCGCGCGGCGGGCCGGGTGCGGCCCTATGGTCGCCGCTTCAGGCTCGATGTAGACGAGGCTTCGCCTCGTCTCATCTACGCAGGCGCGTCAAACCATAGGGCCGCACCCGGCCCGCCGCGCGATTTTTCGTCGCGTGCTAGGCCAGTTCTTTGCCGAGCGCCTCGGCGAGGCGCTCGTAGTGCGCGCGCTCGTTGTAGAGCTGCGCCGAAATCCGAATGAGGCGACGCGGCGCCGCGGGAAAGCTCATCACCGGCACCTCGATGCCCCAGTGCTCGAAGAGCCGGGCCTGAAGCGGATCGGGATTGCGCCAGAAGACGTCGCTGGTCGTCCCGTTCGGAAGGATGACGCTCGCGAGCGAGCCGACCATCGCTTCCGGACATGGCGGCGCGGTACCGGGGACATCGCACAGGAGACGGCGTGCCTCGAGGGCGAGCGCGTGGTTGCGCGCCATGATCGCGGGCCACCCGCCCGGGAGGAGCGAACCGACGTAATCGATCGCCGTCGGCACCGTCAGCCACGCGGTCGGGTCGCTCGTGCCGGTCCAGTCGAACTCCAGGCGGAACCGTTCGCGGCCAGGGCGCCGGGCGGTGGCGCCGTGGCTGATCGTAAGCGGGCGCACGTCCGTGCGATGGTCGCCGCGCACCCAGAGGAACGCGGAGCCTTTGGGCGCGCACAGCCACTTGTGGCAATTGCCCGTGTAGTACGCGGCACCGAGCGTCCGCAGATCGAGCGGCACCATCCCCGGCGCGTGCGCGCCGTCGACGAGCGTCTCCACGCCACGGCGGGAGAGCTCCGCGATCAACCGCTCGATGGGCAGGACGAGCGCGGTCGGGCTCGTCACGTGATCGAGTAGAGCGAGGCGCGTGCGCGATGTGACGCGCGCCATCACCGCGTCGACGATCGCGTCCGGTGACGGCACGGGAAACGGCAACGTCACGATGACGACGCGCGCGCCCGCGCGCGACGCGACGTACTCGAGCGCGTTCTTGCAGGCGTTGTACGCGTGGTCCGTCGTCAGCAGCTCGTCGCCCGACTTGAAATCGAACGAACGGACGACTGCGTTGACGCCGCTCGTCGCGTTGGTGACGAACGCGAGATCCTCGGCATCCGCGCCGACGAACGCGGCCAGCGCGGCGCGCGCGGCGTCCAGCCGGTCGTCGAGCTCACGCGAAAGAAAGCGCACCGGCTCGGCTTCCATCTCGGCGCGGAGATCGGCCTGCCGGCGCAAGACGGCCGTCGGGCAGGCGCCAAACGATCCGTGATTGAGAAAGACGATCTTCGGGTCGAGCGACCAGCGGTCCGCGAAGGATGTCACCGCGCCATCCTAGCACCGCTATAATCAGCGCCGGAGGATCCCCCATGCACTACGGCGTCGTCATGTTCTCCACGCACTACGCGATTCGCCCCGACGACCTCGGCCGCGCGGTCGAGCAGCGAGGCTTCGAGTCGCTCTGGGTTCCCGAGCACACGCACATTCCCGCGAGCCGCCGGAGCCCCTGGCCCGGCGGTCCGAATCTTCCGAAGGAGTACTGGCACAGCTACGACCCGTTCGTCGCGCTCACGATGGCGGCGGCGGTGACGACGAAGATCAAGCTCGGCACCGGCATCTGCCTCGTGATCGAGCGCGATCCCATCACCACGGCCAAGGAAATCGCGAGCCTCGATCACCTCTCGGGCGGCCGCTTCCTGTTCGGCATCGGCGGTGGCTGGAACGCGGAGGAGATGGAGGACCACGGCACCCCGTTCAAGGCGCGCTGGCGCGTGCTGCGCGAGCGCATCCTGGCCATGAAGGAGCTGTGGACGAAGGAAGACGCCGAGTTCCACGGCGAGTTCGTCAACTTCGACAAGAGCTGGTCGCACCCGAAGCCGGTGCAGAAGCCGCACCCGCCGATCCTCATGGGCGGCGACGGCCCGACCACGTTCGACCGCGTGCTCGAGTTCTGCGACGGCTGGATGCCGATCGCGGGCCGCATCGGCGGGATCGCGGAGAAGATCGTGGCGCTCCAGAAGCGCGCGAAGGAAGCCGGCCGCAAACCGATCCCGGTGACCGGCTTCATGCCGAAGCCGGATCGCGCGGTGCTGGATTCGCTCGAGGCCGCGGGCGTCGAGCGCGTCGTGCTCGGCGTACCGTCCGAAGGCGCCGACAAAGTCCTTCCGCTGCTGGACGCGTACACGAAGCTGATGCGCTGAGTCACGGCCGTCCGATCGGAGACCGCGGCCTCAGCCCCTCGGAAATCCGAACGGCAAGCACGGATTTCTTGAGGGGCCGAGGCCGCGATCTCCGCGCGGCCGTCCGCGACTCGGCGCATCGGACTCGCTAAGCGCAACGAGGCAGCGGCAGGCCGAACGGGGATCGAGGGCCCTGCCCCTCAAGAAATCCGTGCTTGCTGTTCGGATTTCGGAGGGGCAGGGCCCCGATCCCCGTACGGCCTGCCGCTGCCTCGTAGCGGACGCTACGCGTCTAGCACGGGCGGACGATGCGCGGCCCAGGGCTGCGCCGCTTCGAAGGCGGCGGCGGCGCGAAGCACCGCGGCTTCGCCGCGCCGCTTGCCGATGATCTGCAGACCGACCGGCAGGCCATCGGTTGTGAAGCCCGCCGGGATCGAGATC
>JBGOTH010000031.1:0-12700 GCA_041476345.1 Methylomirabilia bacterium | reverse complement strand
GTGAGGATCGTCGCCGTCGCGTGCGTCGCGCGGTGGTGCGCGACGAGGCGCTCGAGCGTCTCCGCCGAGATCAACGGCATGTCGCCCGGCAACACGAGGATGGTGCCGTCGCCGCATTCTCCCTTCGCCTGCAGGACGGCGTGGCCCGTGCCGAGGCGCTCGCGCTGCTCGACCATGCGAATGTCCGGGGGCAGCACGGCGCGCAGCGACGGCGTGTCGGGCGGCGCGACGACGACGAAACGATCGGCAAGCGCGTGGGCGGCGCGCAAGGGATATCCGATGAGGGGACGTCCGCAAAGCGGGTGAAGCACCTTCGGCTGGCGGGACCGCATCCGCTTGCCTTCACCCGCGGCCAGAATCACGACGCTCAGGCCGTGCACGCTAGCGATCATTCTAGCACTCTCACCTCGCCGTGACCTCGGTCGTGTTGCGGAGATGACACAGCAGATACTCGATCCGCGTCGGGAGCGCGGAGGTGAACGCCTGCACGGTCTGCGTATCCGGATGCAGGAAGCTCAGCCCGGCGGCGTGGAGCGCGAACCCGTCGAACGCGATCGGCGGGCGAGCTTTGCCGCCATAGACTCGGTCCCCGACCACGGGATGGCCCAGCGAGGCCACGTGCACACGAATCTGATGGGTGCGACCGGTCTCGAGCGACACGTCGAGATACGTGTAGTGCGGGAATCGCTCCACCACGCGCCAGTGCGTGATCGCGCGCTTGCCCTGCCCCGCCGGACGCACGGCCATCCGCTGGCGGTGATGCGGGTCGCGCCCGATCGGCGTGTCGACCACCCCCGTCGCCGCGCGCACGTCGCCGTGGACGATCGCGACGTACCGTCGCTTCACCGTGCGCGCGGCGAGCTGGCGCGTGAGCGATTCGTACGCCAGCTCCGTTTTCGCGATGACGAGCAGCCCCGACGTGTCCTTGTCGAGGCGATGCACGATGCCGGGACGATGACGTCCGCCCACCGTCGCGATGACGGGCGCATGCGCGAGCGCGGCGGCGGCGAGGGTCGCGTCGGCGTGCCCCGCGCCGGGATGCACCACCATCCCCGCGGGCTTGTCGACGACGAGCACGTGGGCGTCCTCGTGAACGATCGCGAGGGCGATCGACTCGGGGCGCAGATCGTCGGGCACACGCGGCGGCACGTCCACCTCGACCGTCTCACCGCCGTGCAGCCGGTGCGCCCGCTTGCGGGCGACGCCGTCGACACGCACGTGGCCGTCCTCGATGAGCGCTTGCAGCCGCGCGCGTGACACGTCGGCCACGTTCGCGGTGAGCCAGCGGTCGAGCCGCTCACCCGAGGCACCGGGATCGACCGTGATCGCCGTCATCACGTGGGGCGGGACTGCCGGAGCAGGCGCAGCCCGAGGAGCACGACGCCGACGGTGATCGACGAGTCGGCGACGTTGAACGCCGGCCAGTGATACCCGGAGACGTGCAGATCGACGAAGTCGACGACGGCGCCGAAGCGGACGCGATCGACGAGGTTGCCGATGGCGCCGCCGAAGATCAGCCCCACCGCGACGTGATCGGGCCAGCGGCCGGCCGGCAGCACGCGTAGCGCCACGCGCGCGAGCACCGCGAGCGCCACGAGGGACAAGAGCCCGACCACCCATCGCCAGCCGGTCGGGACGCCGCCGAGCAATCCGAAGGCGAGGCCGGGGTTCATGACGAGCGTCAGGGTGGCGAAGCCGTTCACGACGTCGACGTGAACGCCGGGCGCCAGATGCGAGAGGACGGCGGCCTTGGTGACCTGATCGAGCACGACGACGACGCCCCCGAGGGCGAGGACGCGGATCATCCCTAGACGCCGCCGATGACGGGCGCGCAGCGCTCGCACAGCGCGGGGTGCCGCGGGTCTTCGCCCACCCGCTCGCTCCACACCCAGCAACGCTCGCACTTCGTGCCGGGCGCCTTGTCGACCGCGACGACGAGGCCGGGGATCTCCTGGCTCTCGGAGACGATCGCACCCGACGCGGGACCGCTCAGCTCCACCCGGGACACGATGAACAGCGTCTTCAGGAGTAGGCACTTCGCCGCGAGCAGCGCCGGAATGTCCTCGGGCGCGGTGACGATCCGCACCGAGGCTTCGAGCCCGCTGCCGATGAGCTTCGCGGCGCGCGCGGTCTCGAGCGCCTTCGACACTTCGCGCCGCACCTCGAGCAGGCGATCCCACTCCGCCTTGAGACGATCGTCCAGCCACTCGAGCGGCACCTCGGGGAAACGCTCGAGGTGGATCGACTCGCCGCGGCTTCCGGGCGCGTGCCGCCATGCCTCTTCCGTGGTGAACGTGAGGATCGGCGCCATCAAGCGGAGGAGCGCGTTCAGCAGCTCGTGCGCCGCGGTCTGGGCGGCGCGCCGGCGCGGATCGTCGGCGGCGGAGGTGTACAGACGGTCCTTGATGATGTCGAGGTATTGCGCGGAGAGATCCACGGCGCAGAAGTTGTGGACGCTGTGGAACACCGTGTGGAACTGGTACTCCTCGTACGCGCGCTCGACACGATCGATGAGCCGGGCGAGCCGATCGAGGATCCAGCGATCGACCTCCTCGAGCTCCGCGTAAGGGCGCCGGTGCCGCGTCGGATCGAAGTCGGCGAGGTTGCCGAGCAGGAACCGGTACGTGTTGCGGATGCGCCGATAGGCATCCGCGAGCCGATCGAGGATCTGGGACGAGAGACGGATGTCCTCCGTGTAGTCCTCGGCGGCCACCCACAGGCGCAGGACCTCCGCGCCGTATTTCGGCAGCAGCTCGGCGGGCGCGACCCCGTTGCCCATCGATTTCGACATCTTCCGGCCGTCGCCGTCGACGACGAAGCCGCACGTGAGCACCGCCTTGTAGGGCGGCGCGCCGCGCGTCGCCATCGCTTCCAGCAGCGACGAATGAAACCATCCACGATGCTGGTCGGAGCCTTCCAGGTACAGCTCCGCGGGCCAGGTGAGCTCCGGGCGCGTCTCCAACACCGCCGCGTGACTGCAGCCGGAGTCGAACCAGACGTCCAGGGTGTCGGTGCCCTTGCGGAATGAGGCACCGCCGCACTGCCGGCAGCGCGTGCCCGGCGGCAGCAGATCGCTCTCGCTGCGCACGTGCCATTCCTCGATGCCACGGCCCGCGCCGAAGATCTGCGCGACGTGCTCGATGACCGGCTGCTCCAGGAGCAGCGCGTCGCACCCCGTGCAGTAGAAGGCGACGATCGGGACGCCCCACACGCGCTGGCGCGACAGCGTCCAGTCCGGACGATGCGCGACCATGTTGAAGATACGCTCCTCGCCCCAGCGCGGGATCCAGCGCACCCTCCGCCGGATCGCGTCCAGCGTGCGCGGGCGCAACCCGTCCTGGTCGAGGGCGACGAACCACTGCTCGGTCGCACGAAAGAGCGTCGGGTTCTTGCAGCGCCAGCAGTGCGGATACGTGTGATCGAGGGGGACCTCGGCCACGAGCGCGCCGCGCTCTTTCAGGAGCGCGATGATCTTCGGATTCGCGTCCCACACGGTCTGGCCGGCGAAGTGCTCGATCTCAGCCACGAAGCGGCCGTCGTCGTCGACGGGATTGTAGATCTTCAGCTTGTTGCGCCGGCCGAACTCGTAGTCCTCTTCACCGTGGCCGGGGGCCACGTGAACCAGCCCGCTGCCCGAATCCATCGTCACGAAGTCCGCGGCGCCCACGGCGCCGGTCCGGTCGATCCACGGGTGGCGATACTCGAGACTCACGAGCTCACGGCCCGCCATCCGGGCGATCTCGCGCGGTGCGCCGAGCTTGCCGACGCGCGCGAACGCCTCCGCCAGCTTCGCCGCGACGATGAGCGTCTCACCGCCCGCCTCGAGCGCGACGTATTCCTCGTCCGGATGGACGGCGACCGCGAGGTTCGCGGGCAGCGTCCACGGCGTCGTCGTCCAGATCACGAGGGAGGCGGGCGGCGCGCCCTTCGGGAGGTGCGGCACGGCGCCGGACACGCGGAACTTCACGTACACCGACGGCGTGCGCTGGTCTTCGTACTCGACCTCGGCCTGCGCGAGCGCCGTCTTGCAGTACATGCACCAGTGGACCGGCTTCAACCCCTTGTAGACGAGCCCGCGCCCGACGAGGCGTCCGAACTCACGCGCGATCACGCCCTCGTACGCCGGGGCCATCGTCATGTACGGGTCGTCCCAGTCGCCGAACACACCGAGCCGCTGGAACTCCGCGCGCTGGATGTCGACGTACTTCTGCGCGTACGCGCGGCAGCGACGGATCTTCTCGACGGGATCCATCGCGCGGCGCACGTCCACGCCGGGCGCATCCAGCCCGAGCTCCTTGTCGACCTGATGCTCGATCGGCAAACCGTGGCAGTCGAAGCCGGGCACGTAGACGGCGTTGAAGCCCATCATCGAGCGCGACTTCACCACGACGTCCTTCAACACCTTGTTGAGGACGTGGCCCATGTGGATGTTGCCGTTGGCGTAGGGCGGACCGTCATGGAGGATCCACACGGGACGGTCGCCGGTCACGGCGCGGATGCGCTTGTAGATCCCGATCTGCTCCCACCAGGCCAGCATCTGGGGTTCCGTCTGGGAGAGGTTCGCCTTCATCGGGAAGGACGTTTTCGGCAAATTCAGCGTGGCTTTGTAGTCCATGACCGGAAGCGTCATCGTACCACTACTTCTTCGTCAGCTTCACCACCCCGGCGCTCGAATCGATCGTCACGTTGAACCGTCCGAGAAAGTCCTGGCCGAGGAGCCCTTCGGCGTCGCTCATGTCCATTTCGTACGACGCCACGACCATGCGCTCGACGCGTGCCTCGCCGACTTCGAGCGAATCGACGACCACCTGCGTCACCTCGACTTCCACGTCGCGCGCCACTCCGCGCGTGCGGGCCGTGCGGGTCCCGCGCGACAGCGAGACGCCCGCCGCCGCGAGGGCACGTGGACTGATCAAGGTCCCTGCCGCGCCGGTGTCGAGGATCAGCTTCACGCTCGCGCTACCGTTGATCCGCGCGTCCACGAGGATGTGCTTGCCGGGCACGAAGCGGATCTCGGTGCCCGCGCCGGCCGTCGCCGTCGGGGCGCCGGTCGCCGACGTGGATGGCGCGGCAGGACTGTTCCGCAAGGGGAGAGGAGCCGCGGACCCTCGGTACTGCCGCGGGACGCTGTCGATGCCCTCGGCGAAGTGCGGGGTGCCGTGCTCATCGACCCACCGATAGATCTGGGCACGCGCAGTGGAGGGCCAGACCGTGAACGCCATCGCGATGAGGAGAACGGAACACAATTGACAGCCACAGGCTGTCAAGGTCCAAGAGACCGGCGCCCGTCTCATCCACCGGATCATACCGCACACCGCTTCACCCGGTACACGACCATCTCGTCGGCGCCCGCGACCTCGTTGCGCTCGAGCCGCACGCGATAACGCGGCTCGAGCAGATCTGTGCGCTCCGACAGTCGGGGAAACCAGGCGGGAAAGATCACGACGTGATCCGGGCACGTCTCGACGATGTACCGCGTGACGCCCGCCTCGCCGTCCCGGCGGTAGGGAATGATCGCGGGGGTCACGAGTCCCATGACGTCGATGATCTCGCGCCGCGAGAAGTACGCGATGGCGCCGATGTCGTTCACCGCGAGGCGAGCGGTGCGCGGCAGCTCACGATCGATCCACCTGCCGAGGTGCACCTGCATCGCGTTGATGTTCTGCACACCCCACGCGTACCGCGCGGATGCTGGAACGAGCGGGGAGATCGCGAGGACCAGATACGCGACGACGGCGACGGAATTTGCGCGCGTCCACGCGGGCGGCAGCGCCGCGGCGAGCGTGACCATCGCGACCGGCAGGAGGTGCAGCGAATAGCGCCCTTCCTGGAACGCCGGACCGCGATACGGGGCGAGGAGCGCCATCGCGAGCGGCTGCGCGAGAAGCGTCAGCGCCGGTACCACGAGCGTGCGGCCGTGCCGCCACCACGTAGCCACGATGCCGAGCCCCAGCGCCCACGGGAGCACCCGGTGCGTGAGGGAAAGCCACCGCACCCATTCGACGAAGAACGTCCGTGGCCGGTCGACGAACGTCATGCGCGCCGGCTCGGACAGACCGGCGAGCCATCCGAGCAATCCGCCTTCGACCTTTGCCGCCGCGCTGGCGGGAAGCGGGGATCCGACCGTCGCCAGACAAAACGCGACGAACGGCGCCAGCGCCACGGCGGGGACCAGGAAGAAGACCAAGAGGCGGCGCCCGCCAATAGGGCGAGCGACGCACAGCGCGGGCACGAGCAGAATCGATTCGGGGCGCGCGAGGACGGCGAGCGACGCGAGGATGGCGGCGGCGAGCGTCGCGTCCCGCCCGTGGGCAAGCAGGGCGCCGGCCACCAGCGCGGCGGCGAGCGAGACCTCCATCCCCGACAACGCGCCCCACGTCATCGCTCCCGTCATGACGAGTGCGATGCCGGCGCCGAGCGCCACGACCGGTGTGGCGCCCCACGCGGCGGCCGCGCGCCGGGTCAGGATTCCTGCCGCGATCGTGGCGCCGATCCCGAGCGCCTTCGCGAGCGCGACCGACGGCCCGACGACGAACGCGCCCGCGCCGAGCAACAGTGTCCAGAGCGGCGCGGTCGAGCCGGCGACGGCGACGCCGGGGTTGTAGGAGAAACCGAAGCCTTCGGCAAGGTTGCGAGCGAAATGGAGGTGAATCCACGAGTCGTCCAGCGGAAAGCCGGCGGCGCCCGCGATCTGCCGCTCGCGGATCAGGAAGAGCGCGAGCGGCGGCAGGGCGGCGAGGGCGACAACGAGGTCAGCGTAGCCGCGTGCGAGGCGCGCGCCCATGACGGACCGGCTCCTCCCTCACGAACGTGTACCCGGCATACGCGACGGGGCGCCGGCCGAGTGGCAGCGCGTAGAGGAAACGGCCGTACGGCAGCTCGATCTCCATGAGTCCGGGCGGCCGTTCCTCATCGGGGCTCCAGTGGTCGACGAACCACACGAGCCGCCGGATCGTGGCCGGCACCCTGATCTCGCTATGCGCCACCGGGACCATCGCCGAGGACAGCCGCGGCGCGTAGTACCCCGCGGGCAGGCTGCCGACCTGGAGGTCGTAGGTCACGTAGTCGCGGAGGTAGAACATCGCGTGGCGCAGCCACGGATACGAGCGGGGATTGCCGCGCTCGGTGATGACGGCGGTGTCGCTCGGCGCGTAGAGACCGCGGATGGAGTCGACGAACGTCTCCACTACCGCCTCGTGCTCGCGGAGGGCCGCCGCCGTGCGGCTGAAGATCCAGTCGAACGCCTCGTCCTGTGCCGTCTGGACCCACGCTGGTTTCGCCGTGTCGAAATCGCGCTGTGCCGGGCGCGCGCTGACGAAAAACGAGCCGTTCACGAGCACGACCAGGGCGACGACCGCCACGGCCACGGCCACGCGCATGCGCGGACGCGCCGCGACGGCCGAGCCGAGCGCGACGAGGAGCACGTGCGAGAGGAGGATGACGAGCGCCGGGAGGAACGTGAGGACGTAGCCGGCCTGGCCGAAGTGCACGAGCGTGTACACGAGAACGGCGGGAACGGCCCACGCCACGAGGAACCACTCGCGCACGCCTACGCCGTGACGCCGCGCGTACCACGGCACGAGCGCGGCGGCGAGCGCGAGCGGCCCGAGCCCGACCACCACCGACTCGATCAGGTAACGTGACATGCGGAGGGTGGTCTCGAAAGCGCCGTCGAGGATCGACGTAGGCTTGACCACGGTTTCCGCGAGGTCGAGGGACGCCGCGACGTAGCGGGCGAGGCCGCCGGTGATCCAGACCATGGGCAGGAACCACGCGATCACCGCCGTCACGATCAGGAGGAGACCGACCAGCACGGCGCGCGCGCGGCGCACACCGATGATCGTGGACCCGAGCCACAGCGGGAAGAGCAGCACCAGCGAGGACTGGCGGAGGCCGCCCGCGAGACCGAGGTACCCGGCGGCGAGCCAGGCATCGGTCTCGCTGCCCTTGAGCGCGCGGAACGAGAAGTACGCGACGACGCACGCGAACAGCGCCTCGCCCGCATACGTGAGTCCGACCGAGCCGTAGAACCAGAAGAGCGGGCTCACGGCGAGGAGCGACGCCGACGCGAGCGCGGTGGCGCGGTCGTAGACGGTGCGGGCCACGTAGTACACGACGAACGTGGTGAGCCCGCTGAAAGCCACCGCCAGGACGACGTACGCGGCGGTGGGATCGTGGAGCCAATAGTTCACGAGCCGGCCGAGCGCCACGTAGAGGATGTAGCCCGGCGGATGCGGCTGATGCTTGACGACGTCGTACTCGTTCAGCGCGAGCGCGAACTGGACCGAGTCCCAGTTGTAGAGCATGCGGGCGCGGTAGGGTAGGCGTGAGACGACGGTCAGCGCGGCGAGGATGGTGGCGCACGCGAGGTCATGGCGGTCCGTGCGCGTCGTCATGGCGCTCGCAGAGTATACCGTTCGACCTTGACCGCCCATCGCGGTCAATTGGTTCGGGTCAGCCACGAGCGAGGGCGCCAGCGCCCACGACACCGCTCCAGTCACCGAGCTGTGCGCGCTCGATGCGCAGGATCTCGCGGGCAAGACGGGTCGTGAGCGGCGGCACGCCGGCCGCCGCCGCCGCGAACAGCGCGGGGACCGACTCGACGACGCCACCGCCGAGCACGAGGACGCTGGGGTTCACGAGCGTGACGTAGTTGGCGAGCGCAACGACGAGGGCGCTCACAGCATCGCTCCAGAGCTCGCGCGCGAAGGCGTCACCGGCCGCGGATGCTTCGTAGACCAGCACCGCGGTGAGTCGCTCGACGTCTCCACCGGTACGGCCCTTGAGCGTCGTGGGGATGCCCGCGGCAAGCGCCGCGCGGAATCGCTGCTGGAATCCGCTACCCGATACGTAACGCTCGAGACAACCGCGGGCACCGCACCCGCACGGCAGCCCGTCGGGCACGATCTGCGTGTGGCCGACTTCGCCCGCGACGTTACCGGCACCGCGCCAGAGCCTGCCGCCCAGGACCGCACCCGAGCCCACGCCGGTCCCGACGAACACGGCGACGAGGCTGTCGGCGCCCCGCCCCGCCCCGAACGTGAACTCGCCCCAGGCGGCCGCGCGAACGTCGTTCTCCACGACGACAGGCACGTCGACGATCGCGCGCAACTCGGCCGCGAGCGGAACGTCACGCCAGCCGAGGTTCGGCGCTTCGACGACAACACCGGTCGGCGCGTGGATCTGTCCAGCGCACGCGACGCCGAGGCCCGCGAGAGTGTCGAGCGAGGCCGCGAGCTCGGTCACGGTATTTCGGAGGGTGTCGAGCACCGCGGCCAGGCCGCGGCGGGAGTCGGTGGGAGCTTCGGTTCTGGCGAGGAGGCGGCCATCGTCCCCGACGACGCCCGCGCGGATGCGCGTGCCGCCCAGGTCGACGCCGATAACGGGCGCTACGCCTTCTTCTCCTCTTCCTTCTTCGTGGCGGCGGCCGGCTCGTCCTTCTGCGCTTCGTTCACGCCCTTCTTGAACTCCTTGACGCTCGAGCCGAGCGAGCGCGCGAGCTCCGGCAACCGGTTCGCGCCGAAGAGGATCAGCACGATGACGAGGATGACCAGCAGCTCCTGGTAGCCCAACCCAAACATACGGTGCTCCTTTCGCGCTTCAGCACTTCACCTTATCGCGCCCCTACCCTCCACGCAAGACCCGCCGCTCCCCGACCCGCTGCGTCACCCGCCGCCCGTCGAAGTATTCGAGGAGAGGAATGGCGTATTTCCGGGAGATGCCGAGCAGGTCCTTGATGTCGGCCGGTCCGATCTCCTTGCGCTCGCGAAGGAGGGCGACCAGCTTCTCCTGAATCGCCTCGAGCGCGTCGGTGTGGAAGAAGAGGGATTCCTTGACGCGCACGAGCCTCTTGCCCTCGACCAGCACCTGAAAGAGGTCGTGCTCCTCGTCCCCGGCAATCCCCGCGCGCCCCAGCGCCTCCTCCGGACTCGGCGGCGCTGCTTCCGCGCTCCGGAAGTCCGCTTCGAGGCGCTCCACCACGCGACGCTGCTCGTCCGAGAGCCGCACGCCGTGCGTCGCGAGCCGCACCTTGTCACGCTCGACACGGACCACGCCCTCGGCATCGAGGGCCGCGAGCACGTGCGCGAAGAGCTTGTCCTCCGCGTTGCCCGCCTTCCCCCGGAGCTCCTCCCGCGACATGCCGGGCCTCATCGGATTCGCGAGGTGGAACGCCGCGAGCGCCGCGAGGGCCAGCTCGCGCACGCGCGTGTGGCTCTCCGCGTGGATGAACCAGTCGCGGTCGACCGCCAGCACCGCACCGGTCTCTTGAAGTTGCCCCAGCAGCGCGCGCAGCGCGTCGGGACCGAACGGCACGCGGCCGGACAAGGCGCTCGTGCGCACGCCCGCGACACCGCGCTGGCGCACGTGCTCCTCCACGACCTCTCCGGGCGTGCCGCGCTCGAGCAGCACCAGGTGGGCGAGGAGCACGGGACCCTTGCGGCGCATCCGCGGCGGGTCGACGTCGAGCACCGTCCCGCCGCCGATCGTCACCATCGGCGAGTACGAGCGCGCGACGAACCGATCGCCGGGCGACGCGACGACAGGCGCCTCGAGGCGGAGGCGCGCGAAGGACTGCTCGCCGGGATCGAGATGCGTGCGATCGAGAAACAGCACCCGCGCCATCACCTCGCTCGTACCGACGTGGAAGCGAATGCGGTCGCGCGTCTTGAGCGGGCGCGGCGCGTCCGCGAGCAGCTCGAGCGTCCCGTCCACCGTCGACGTCGCGACGAGGGTGCCCGCGAGCCCCACGACGTCGCCGCGCTCGATCGCGGCGCGCTCGAGACCCTGCAGGTTCACGGCGGTGCGTTGTCCGGCGCTCGCGTCCGTCACGCCGTGACCGTGCGTCTGGAGTCCCCGAACATTCGCAACGAGCCCGCGCGGGAATACCTCCACGCGATCGTCGACCGCGAAGCGGCCCGCGGCAAGCGTGCCCGTCACCACGGTGCCGAATCCCTTGATCGTGAAGACGCGGTCGATGGGCAGCCGCGGGAGCTGGTCGGCCACGCGCGGAGGAATCGTGGACGCGAGGCCGCGCAGAGCCTCGCGCAGCGCCGGCAATCCCTGGCCCGTCTTCGCGGAGACCCCCAGAACGGGCGCGCCCTCGAGGAACGTGCCGCGGACGAGGCCGGCCACGTCGTCCTTCACGAGCTCGATCCAGTCCGGCTCGACGAGATCGGCCTTGGTGAGAACGACGAGGCCCGCGCGGATGTGGAGGAGCGCGCAGATCGCGAGGTGCTCGCGCGTCTGCGGCATCACACCCTCGTCGGCGGCGATCACCAGCATGGCGAGGTCGATGCCGCCGACCCCCGCCAGCATGTTCTTCACGAAGCGCTCGTGACCGGGCACGTCCACGATCTCGATCGTGAGACCGGGCTCTTCGAGGAACGCGAAGCCCAGGTCGATCGTGATGCCGCGCGCCTTCTCCTCGGGCAAACGGTCCGTGTCGATTCCGGTGAGGGCCTTCACGAGCGAGGTCTTGCCGTGATCGATGTGGCCGGCGGTGCCGACCACGATGTGTCGCGTGTCGTTACCGGACGCCGACGGCACCAATGAGCGCCCGCGCGAGGACGGGGACCTGGGAGACGAGGACCGTGCGGCAGTCGAGGAGCAGGCGATCGTCGGTGATGCGCCCGACGACGGCGGGCTCGCCGGCGCGGAGCACCTCGTCGAGTGAGCGCGCCGAGACCGCGGCGCCGCCGACGGCGACGGCAGCCGTCGGGAGCACGACGGTCGGGAACGCTCCGCCGCCGACCGGTGCGTGATCCTCGACGACGCGCGCCTCGAGCCGCGCGCGCGCCTCGGCGGGCAGTGCCCGCAGGAGACGGCGCGCCCGGGCGCGTACCGCCGCGATGGGCTCCGTCAGCATCGCGAGCGCCGGCACGCTCGCCAGCGGATCACCCGCTTCGAACGCGTAGAACGTCGCCTCGAGTGCCGCGATCGTGAGCTTGTCGATCCGGAGCGCCCGATTGAGCGGGTTCTGCTTCAAGCGTCCCACGAGCTCGCGGCGGCCGACCACGATGCCGGCCTGGGGGCCGCCGAGGAGCTTGTCGCCCGAGAAGGTGACGAGGTCCACGCCGCTCGCGACGACTTCGGGAACGGTCGGCTCGTACGGAAAGCCGTAGGGGCGCAGATCGACGAACGAGCCCGAGCCGAGATCCTCCATCACCGGAACCCCGCGGGCACGCCCGAGCTCAGCGAGCTCGCGCGAGGACACCGAGGCGGTGAAGCCGACCACCCGGTAGTTCGAGGCATGCACCTTGAGCAGGAGGCCCGTGTCGGGTCCGATGGCGTCCGCGTAGTCACGCGGATGCGTGCGGTTCGTGGTGCCGACCTCCACGAGGCGCGCGCCGCTGCGCCGCATGATGTCCGGGATCCGGAACTCGCCGCCGATCTCGATCAGCTCGCCGCGGGACACGACGACGTCCTTGCCCCGCGCCAGCGTCTCGAGCGCGAGCAGCACCGCCGCCGCGTTGTTGTTGACGACGAGCGCGTCCTCGGCGCCGCTCAGCCGCCGCAGGAGCGGCTCCACGTGGCTGTACCGCGAGCCGCGCTCCTTCGTCGCGATGTCGAGCTCGAGGTTCGAGTAGCTCGCCGCCACCGCCGCCAGACGCTCCACCGCGAGCGGCGACAGGAGCGCGCGTCCGAGGTTCGTGTGAAGCACGACGCCGGTCGCGTTGATCACGGTCCGGAGCGAGAAGAC
>JBGOTH010000030.1:0-12919 GCA_041476345.1 Methylomirabilia bacterium | reverse complement strand
TCCCGCGCCTCCGTCAAGAGCGTGGTCGCCTCGTCCAGCTTGCCCAGCGCGAGCGACACGGCGCCCATGCCGATCGTGGCGAGCGCCGGCTCGCCCTGGCGGTGCGCGATCTCGAACTCTTTCGCGGCGTCGCCGGGCTTGCCCGTCAGCAGGAGGGCGGCGCCGAGCGCGGCCTCGGCGCGCCCGAGCAGCGGCGGGAATGGCGCCACCTTGATCCACTCGCGCAGCATGGGCTGCGCGGCCGTCGCATCGCCCCTGCGCAGCAGCAGCAATGCGCGATTCAGCTTTGCGAACTCGATGCGCGAATGCCCGGCATAGCTGGTCAGCACGCGCTCGAGAAGGCCACGCGCATCGTCGAGGTCACCCGCGGCAAGCGCCAGCTCGGAGGCGAGAAGGACCGCGTCACCAGCGAGCGGGCTTTCGGGCTGGCCGTTCGCAAAGTCGAGGAAGTGGCGACGCGCCTCGTCGGTCCGCCCCTGGCGCAGCGCCGTCCAGGCGAGGGCGAGGCGCACGCCCGCCGCCTCGTTCGCCTGCGGCAGCTCCACCAGTGCGCGCCGGAACGATTCCGCCGCCGTCGTGTAGTCACCGGCGTGGTACGCGGCCTCGCCACGCAGCAGCAGCACCGCGTTCCTGATTTCGACAGGCAGCGAGGCGCCGAGCAGCGGGGCGACGTCGCTCATCGCCTGCCCGAACTCGCGCAGGTCGAAGTTCGCGCGGGCAAGCCGCAGTGTCGCGTGCCAGCCGATGAGCCCGGAGCGATCCGCCTGCCGCGCGAGGTCGTACTGCGTGCGCGCTTCGTCGCCGTTGCCCTCCGCCTGCTGCGCGTCCCCGGCGACGAGAATGGCCCACGCGCGCGCGGTGGGCTCGAGTCGACTGCCGAGGATCTCCTGGATCAGGGGCGGCACGACGGCCGCCTGCTTGGCCACGACGGCGCCCGCGGCGAGACGCATGAGCACCGCGACGAGAAGCGACGAGCGACGCGTGCGGAGCGCGGCCGCCGCGCGAAGCGCGCCGTCGACGTCGCCTCCGGGAAGCAGCGCGAGGCTCAGACCCGCATCGGCCCAGTCACGCTCGGCGGCGGAGCTGTCCGTGGCCCGTACGGGCATCGCGACGACGGCGCGGAGCGGGGCCACGGCTTCCGTGGCGCGGCCGCCGGTCAGCGCCCACCAACCTTGCCGCAGGAGACCCGACCCGAGCAGCGCATGGGCGCCGCCGGCGGTGAACCGCGCGAGCTCGGTCTCGGCTTCACGATACCGGCCGATTCGGCCGAGCGATTCGCCGTGCCAGAACGCGACGTCGCGTGCGAGCGCCGGCGGCGGCGTGCGTGCGATGAGATCCGCCCACACACGCTCCGCGTCCTCGTAGCGGCCGAGCGCGTAGAACGCGAGCCCCTGCCCGTGGCGTGACCACGCATCGAGCGGCGCCGGCACCGGCGAGGCGGCGAGGCGCGCGAAGACGTCGCGGGCACGCGCGGCGTCGCCGACACGAAGGGCGGTCCAGCCGCTGCCCGAGAGGGCCCACACGGAAAGCGCCTGGCGCGGCTCCAGCGCGACCTGTCGGAAGAGGCCGTCCGCTTGATCGGGCCGTCCGAGGACGTAGAGCGTCTCCGCAAGCCAGTAACGTGCTTCCGCGAGCAGCTCGCGCTCGGATCCGGTCTTCGACGCTTGCTCGAGGACCTCGCGCGCCTTCTCGTGCTCGCCACGATAGAAGCGCGCCATCCCGCACTTGAGCTGCTCCGAGGCGCTCGGCAGCCACGCCCAGATGCAGGGTGCCGTGCCCGGCTCGGCGAGCGGCGCCGTCGGCTTGTCCGCCGCGGGGAACGAGAGCGTCGCGGGGCGCACGTTGGGAAGCTCGACGGGCGGCGGAGGCAGCGGAAGCGGCGACGCCGTAACGAGCGGCTTGTCGATCGGCGCCGTGGCGAACGGCACGAGCGACGCGACGTCCGGCGGAGGCGGCGTGAGCGGCAGCGGCGTCGCGGCCGTCAGCGCGACCCACGCGACGGCGAGACCGGCGAGGCGCCTCATCACGACTTCCCCTTCGGCGGCGCCGGCGTTTTCGCCAGCCGCTGCTTCACGGCCTTCACCCGCGCCTGTGCCCACTCGCGCAGGCTCGCGTCGGGGCTCTTCGTGGCCACCGCCTCGTACGCGGTGAGTGCCGGCTTCAGCTGGACGAGCTCTTCGTGCGCGAGCCCGAGTCCCGCCAGCGCGCGATAGCGCACGGCGGCCTCGACGCCTTCGACCGCGATCACGCTTTCGAACGCCTTCACGGCGTCCGCGTAGCGCTTCTGTTTGAGCTCGGTCTCACCTGCCAGGAGCCAGGCCTCGGAGCGGATGGCGGCGTCGTCGCTCCGCGCGGCGATGCGGGCGAGCGTGGCCGCGTCCTTCCACTCTTTGCGCTTGAAGAAGACGTTCGCGAGATCGAGCGCGGCGCGCCGCGCGAGCGCGTGCTCCGGAAACTCCTTGCGCAGCCGCCGCCAGGCGGCTTCCTGGTCCCGCGGACGGCCGAGCCTGCCGGCGATCGCGGCGGCCTCGTAGAGGCCCTCGGGCGTGGGCGGCGACTCGTTGATCCGCGCCTGATAGGTCGACTGCAAGTCTTCACGGTCCCCGACGCGCGCGAGCGTGTCGCCGACGAGCCGCCGCGCCGCCGGCGCCAGCTCGTGCTTGGGATTCGCTTCGAGGAAGGCGCGAAGATCGATCATGCCGGTCTTCGCGTCGCCGCCCCGCAGGCGCGCAAGCCCGAGCATGTATTGCGCGTCGGGACGCAGCGAGGCCGTCGGCCACTTCGCCGGGAAGTCGACGAGCAGCGTCACGGCGTCCGCGTAGCGCTTGAGATCCACCAGCGTGCGGGCGAGGTAGAGCGTCGCCGACGGCGCGAGCGCATGGTCCGGCCACGTCGCGAGGAGCTCGCGGAAGTCTTTCGCGGCCGCCTCGAGCTTGCGGGTCTCGAGCTCCGTCCACGCACGGCCGTACATCGCGTCCGGGGCGAACGGCGAGGCGACGTCGCTCTTGAGCACCTCGTCGAAGACGGCGCGCGCGTCGGCATACCGCTTGAGGCGGAACAGCGCTTCGCCCTCCCACAGCCGCGCTTCGAGCGGACGTCCCGCTGACGTCGTACCGCGCTGTGCCTTCCGGAACGTTTCGAGCGCGCGCTCATGGAGGCCGACGCCGAGCCACGCGCGGCCGAGAAGCAGCGTGGCCGCGGGCACCCGCGCGTCTTTGGGATTGTCCGCGACGAACCGCTCGAGCGCGCGCGCCGCCAGCGCGTTGAGACCGTCGGCGACCGCATTTTCGCCGACCAGATAGAGACGGTCCGGCTCCTCGAGGGCGGCGACGGGCGCGGGGGTAGTGCCCGCGACGAGCACGAGGACGACGAAGGCCGAGGCGGGCCACGATCGGCGCTTCATGTGACGATTCATGGTAGCACGCCATGCGCGGGCGGTATGCTGATCGCGTCGTGAATCTCTGCGTCTTCGACCTCGATCACACGATCGTCAACTCGCCGCTCGATCTGGCCGCCATGGCCCTCGACATCCGCGGCCTGTTCGAGCGCGCGGGCGGTCCCCTGCCCACGCGCGAGGATCGCTACCGTGTCGGCGAGCTGATCGACCGCTGCCGCGCCGTCTCACCGGAGCTCGAAGCGGCGGCGTGGACGATCGCGCTCGACCACGAGCGCCGCGCCGTGGCGGATGCGTGGATGGAGCCCGGCGCGCGCGAGGCGATCACCGGCGCACGGGGGGCCGGATGCAGCGTCGCGCTGTGGACGAACAACGCACGCGAGGTGGCGACGCGGGCGCTCGAGCGCTTCGACCTCCTTCGCCACTTCGACCTCGTGGTCACGCGCGACGAAATGGGGGCCCTGAAGCCCGCCCCCGACGGCTGGACGGTCATCGCGCGGCACTTCGGCGCGCGCGCGAGCGACGCCGTCGTCGTGGGGGACTCGTGGGTCGACGGGCTCGCCGCGGCGGAGGCCGGCGTGCCCTTCGCCGCCTATCGAACGAAGCCTGCCGATCTCGAGCGCTGGGGCATCCGGCCCGTCGCCCACTTCACCGACCTTGCGGCGCTGCCGTCCTGGCTCGCGGCGCGGGCGGCCGACTGAAGGGCTCGTGGATCTCTTCGGCGAGCCGACCGCAACGGACTCGCCCGCGCCCGACGCGCGCGCTCCCCTCGCCGACCGGATGCGCCCACGGACGCTCGACGAAGTGGTCGGCCAGGAGGATCTCCTCGCTCCCGGACGTGTGCTCCGCTCCGCGTTGGAGCGCGGCGAGCTGCACTCGATGATCCTCTGGGGCCCGCCCGGCTCGGGCAAGACCACGCTCGCCTCGCTCATGGCGCACGCCACCGGCGCCCGGTTCGTCGGGTTCTCCGCGGTGCTCTCGGGCGTCAAGGAGATCCGCCAGGTGATCGCCGAAGCGGAGACCCACCAACGGCGAGGGGCGTCCACGGTCCTCTTCGTCGACGAGATCCATCGCTTCAACCGCGCCCAGCAGGACGCGTTCCTGCCTCACGTCGAGCGCGGCACGATCGTGCTCATCGGCGCGACCACCGAAAACCCGTCGTTCGAAGTCAACGCGGCGCTGCTCTCGCGCTGCCGCGTCTATGTGCTGCACGGCCTCGGCGAGCCGGAGCTGACCGCGATCTTGCGCCGCGCGCTCACCGACCGGGAGCGCGGCCTCGGCGCCACGGCCGCCGAGGCCGACGACGACGGCATCGCCGCCATCGCGCGGATCGCGAACGGGGATGCGCGCGCCGCGCTGAACATCCTCGAGGTCGCGGTGGCGCTCGCGGCGGCGCCCGGCGGCCCGCGACGCATCAATGCCGTCACCGTCCGCGAGGCGGCCCAGCGGCGCACGCTCCTGTACGACAAAGGCGGCGAAGAGCACTACAACGTCATCTCCGCGCTCCACAAGTCGCTGCGTGACTCCGACCCGGACGCGGCGCTCTACTGGCTCACGCGCATGCTCGAAGCCGGCGAGGATCGGCTCTACATCGCGCGGCGCCTCGTGCGGTTCGCGTCGGAGGACGTCGGCAACGCCGACCCGCGCGCGCTCACGCTCGCCCTCGCCGCGAAAGAGGCGTACGACTTCCTCGGCTCGCCCGAAGGCGAGCTGGCGCTCGCGCAGGCGACGCTCTTCCTCGCCCTGGCGCCAAAGTCGAACGCGGTCTATCTCGCGTATGGCGAAGCGCAGGCGGATGTGCGCGAGCGCCCCGCCGAGCCGGTGCCGCTTCACATCAGGAACGCGCCGACGTCGCTCATGAAGGACGTCGGGTACGGCGCCGGCTACCAGTACGCCCACGATGCGCCGGATGCGCGCGTCGATCAGGAGGACCTGCCGGACGCGCTCCGCGGCCGCGAATACTACCGCCCGACGAATCGCGGCCTCGAGGCCGAGATGGGGCGCCGCCTCGCGGAGTGGCGCAAGTGGCGCGCCGAGCGTCGCCGGTCGTCTTGACGGTGTGCGACAGAGCGCGGCGCTGCGAAGGCGCGCGGGGCGGCGCCGGAGTGGCCCGCGGGTCCTCTGACCCCCGAGCCGTCGCTCCGTAATCACCCGCCTACTATTTCCATCTCGAGCCTTTTGCCACCAACATCGTTCCGCGGGGAACGGGTCAACCGGACCCGCGGGCCACTCCGACGCCACCCCACGCACCCTCGCTCCAACGTCCCCGGTCGCGCAACCGTCAGTTCAGACCACGGTCGGCGCCTTGCGCAATTGTCTCGCGCGGTGCCATCGGCGGCGTTGCCGCACGCCCGCAGGAGTTCCGTGAGGGCGTTTCAAGAGGACGCAGCTACTATGCGTCAGCCAATTAGCTTGAACTGTCTTCTCCCCGAAAGACATCGTCGAAGAGCGCGGCCTGGCTGTCTTCAGCAGACGGCAACACTACGCGCGCACCGTGCCGTACGGGGTAGGCCATTCGATGGGCGGCGACGCTCTGGAGGACATGTGGTTTCGTTAGCCTAGGCGCCAACCAGCGTTGTGCCCACCATAACGCGATTCGCTTTGTCGTCTCTTTCGGGTCCGGGAGTGGAGCGAAGTAGTCTGGCTCCGACTGCAGACCCAACAAGTACTCTCTAAAGTTTCTCGCGAGCGCGACTCCATATACGAGGCGAGGACTTCCGTGAAGGAGCAACTTCTCGGCGGGCAGACCTAGTCTCGCTAAGCCATCTCGAATCTTTCTGAGTCGCGGACTCACGCCTTCCCCGAAAATACTGTGAACGCGTTGGCCACCTTCAGTTTGCGAGAGATAGGTCCCTAGGCAATCAGCCGTCTCCGAACTGAATTGAAGCGTTCCATAGCCCTCAGTCCTGCCGAGCAGAGCGTAACGGAGACTTTCTCCGAGACGACCTCCTATCGACCCACAGGGAATGCTCAGGCGCGTGTACTGCGTAGGCTCTGCGCCATATAGCGACGTAGTACCGAGAAAGACCAGGTGCGGCGCTCTCACGATGGCGCGCCCAGCAAGTGACGATGCAATGACGCTGTGCGAGTTCTCGTATCTGTCGCGGTAAGCGAGAACTAGCTCTGGACTGGTGAGAAGCATCGCGACGAGTTTCCCGCCCAGCAGGTGGGTATATGGCGGGATGGCACCGCATACACTGATATCCGCCATCGCGATGCCGACACGCTCACTCTTGGCCCGTCGAACGAGCGCCTTCAGCACATTGCGGACGGCGGGATCGTGCAGAGCGTCCTGCAGTCGCTCAGCTCGTAGTGGTGTGCCAGCCCGCCGCAGCGTCAGCCGAGCTCGCAGCAGCATTGCCAATGTCTCGGCGCGTTTACTTCGAAACAGCGGTGTTTCAGCCTGCTCACTCCATGTTTCCTCGTCCCAAGCGCTGACATCCGCGACGGCGCGCTTGTGTCCTTCGCCGTCAGCGAGCCGTTGATGGTCGTGACGCTGGGTCTCGGCATATCCATCAAGCCACTTAATCAGTGGTTCCGTCGGGGCAGCGATTCCTTTGCGGGTAAGAGGACTTATTGTCGAATCAAGAAAGTCGTCCTGGTAGATCTCTCCGAGACCATCACTAATGAGACGGAGGAGCCACTCCACGTGACGATCCGAGACGCCGCTACTAAGTGAGTCGATATAGCTCTCAGGGGCCCAGCCGAGCCATTCATCGCGGACGGATATTTGAACAGCGCTACTTGCTAGAGCCGCGATTCCAACTACAGGGTGTGTGGGATGCGCAGCATCTCGGACAAGGATCATCAATGAACGACCGGGAACACTTCGGTAGGCGGTCGCCCAAGTATGACGGAAGTAGCGCCAAATATCGGTTAACGCGAGCCCGGTGAACTCACACGTATCGTCAGGGCGGACGATCTCGAGATAGGGCGTGACTATGTGGAGAAGTTGAGCGGGAAGCGGTTCAGGGACGCCCTTTGTCGCTTTTGCTAACTGTTCCGCGAGATCGGCGCCTTCTCTCATAAGTGAGAAGATAGAAACCCACCGACCCTTGTGAAAGCGTCGGCGCTCCATTCGTGCAACAAAGCTTCGAACCGAGGGCGTGTCGAGTTGTCGGTTTCGTTCAACGTGGAGTTGCGCACGGACCCGATCGCGCTCAGTTCCAGCATCCGACGAAGTTGAAGGCGATGCGATTTCGACCCCACCATGCCGTAGTCGGCACGCCCACCCTTGGGCGACGAGATCCGCAAGGACCAGACAGGCGCAACGGACACCGGTCTGAGCGGTAGCGTTTTCCCGCTGCAGAAGGGTGTGGCGCAACGATTCCACAGAAGTGACGCGATCCGACAGCGACGTCAAGACGGAGGCGTCCGCCAGATCGTTTGCAAATCGCAGAAACGTTAGGGAGTCACTAGCAGCGCCAAGCGCCGGCGTATATGACGTCCAATTCGTGATCTGATCGGACACAGTCTCTACCGGAGGAACGTCGCGATCGTGTTGCTCCACGTCTCCAAAAAGCGCCGTGACTTAGCAGCGCCCACAGCAGCTTCGGACCGAGTTGCAGCCAGCAACACGAGATCGAGTTGCTGGCGAAGCGCTACTAGGTCGGGCTCAGTTCTCTCGACGAGAACGCGATAGCAGCGTCTATAGAACGGATGATCCGTGTTTAGAGCGAGGACGAGTTGCCCGGCTCGTCGGTAGGTACGGAAAAAACGAGTACCACCGACGTCGCCCTCGACGAGTGCGTATTGTAGCTGGCCATCTCCGGAAGCGACTTGCTTAGCAATGCGGGGGTGACGTTTCTCTAGGCTAGCCAAGGCTTGCTGGGTCGCCGGAGATGGCCGAAACTCGCGAAGGCCCGGAAGGAGGTGATCGCTCGAGGTTGCGGCGGCCTCGGAATCAGAGACCCGCGCAGCAATCTTCAGCCGCTCGTGAATCTGGCGTACGCGCCGGTTCAGAGCCTTCGCGGTAGCCTCGAGATCGGGTGACAGAACCTGGAGCAACTCTGCAGTCGGGCGAAGTTGCTGCTTAGTGTGTGTGATACCAAAAACCTCGTCCAACGACGGCGGAAATCGGATCTCGCACCGCCACCAATCGTCGTAGTTTTCTCGGCGCTTGTTCCCCATGAAGAACCAGCCATAGTCGATCTCACGATCTGCCCGAACTACCGAGACGCCAGCGGCTTTGAGAACGCCAAGTCGGTGCTTTTCGTCATTGGACAACGCATGCCACCGCTCAACTGGGAGTTCGGAGAATGTTACGACGACCTTGCCGACTGCTTCACCCTGCGCATCGGGGAGCGGCACCTCAAGGTCGTACTCAAGCGGGGCCTGATACATCTGCGCGTCATGAGTAAGCGAGTCCTTGTGGAGAAAGAGAGGATCAATCGCCTGTACAACCTCTCCATTTACTTCGATCGTTACGCCATTCCATAGGAAATAGCGGAACACTCGCCCTAAGACTGAGCGTAACTTTTTCGCAATGGTGGAGGGCCGCCGGTGGTCGAGGCGATCGCAACGACTCCACACAACGGACGTACCCGACTCAAAGCCGTGGTCAATCGCTAGCTGTGGCCGGCTACTTCGGACCGGGGCCGGCACCGCTACCATCGTTCCGGCCGCTATCGCGTCTACGTCAAGAAAGCTTGATACCGCCCCCGATCGTGGACGCCACGTACACACGTCGACTCGACGCGCCTGACTGAGAGAACTGTTTGGCAGTCCCATGCCGTAGCGTCCGAGGCCATGTCGATCGTTGAAGCGTGTACTTCCCCCGAAGCGCAGTGCCTGCTGGAGGACGTCTTCGTCCATGCCTGATCCGTTGTCTACCACCTCAATGCGGAGCGAGCCGTCGTTGGTGTTCGCGTCGGGCTCGATGAGAACCACGATCTTCGTTGCCGCGGCCTGTAGAGCATTGTCGACCAATTCGGCGATGGCGCTTTGTGTGCCTTTGTAGCCAGAGTCGCGTGTGGCCTCGATGAAGCGTTCTAGCGCTACGATGGAGACCCTCGGCTCAGTATTGTGGCCGTCCCGTGAGCGGTTTCCGTACTGAGCTGCGGTTTCGGCGACGATGCGTCGAGGGACGGCCGCTTGAACGGATCGACGGCGCTTCGATACGCGTGTCATCTACTGCGCCTCCGCAGCGTCTTCGTCATGGTGAAGGCGCCGCATCGTAGGTGTTCCGGCGCCGCGTCTGTGCGACGCGGCGCCGGATGGCCCTGGATAGCGACCTAGCTAGTTGTTGTCGACGGCAATGTGCAATTGCTCAGCGACCGCGGCGGCACGATTGACCAGCGTCTCATCAGGAACCAGCGTATTGAGAGCGTGGCGCAGGCGCTCCGACCACTTGTGGCGCTCTGATTTGTAGAACGTCTCGCCCTCGCCTTTGGACTCAAGCTCCCGCTCAGCAATGACGAATAGCAGGACTTCCAGGGCTGCGCGCACGTCCGGGTTAATGTCATACATCTTTGTGTAGAACGGGTGGTCCGTGTTGATGATCAGTCGCTTCTGCTCACCGAGGCGCTTCGGCCGATAGAATGGCCCCTCTGGAATCGCAACGAACTCGATCTCCCACCTTCGCTTGGAGGTCTTGTCCGTCAGCTCCTTTAGTACCTTCTCCTTGGGCTCTCCGCTGATCTCTGCCCGTTCCCCAGCTGCGTCATCAAGATTCTTGTGCGCTTCCTCTTTCTGTTCCGTTGTGGGCTCGGGTACCGTGTCTTTGAACTTCTCGGACAGTTCCATCGCCACGGTGCTTGCGCGCGGCTCGTCCTTACTCACGAGGTTGTCGTGCTTTGCTTTCAGTTCTTTGCGCAGATCTTCGAATCGACTGCGAAGATCCTGCACGAGGTCGCCAAGCGCTCCGCCTGTGCGGCCGCTCTGTCGGAGTTTCTCCCACATCTCGTCCGTAATGACGATCTGCTGTTTGGCCGTTGTGATGCTGAAAAACTCATCCAACTCAGCATCGAAGTCGATCTCGATCTTGATGTTTGCGTCGAAATTCTGAAACTTCGTCCAGTTCGGCGCGATGCAGTCAATCTGCCGGCGCTGACGGCAGATCAGCAGGCCGTTGTAGTCCTTCATAATCTCGAAACGCTTGTTGTTCTTCGCGCCTTTCGCGCCGTACTGCGTGGGATCGGCGAGTTGGAAGTGCGGCGGAAGCACAGAGGCGCGAACGGTAATCGTGCCCTTGGTGCCGTGAGGGGTCTCAACTTCGAACGTACGGGCCTCGACTCGCACCGCACGTACCGGCGTCTCGTCGAAGTGACGTGCATGCTCCATCAGGAACAGGGGATCCACTGCTTCGACCTGTGTCCCATCAACGAGGATCTTGCGCTCGGGAATCCAGTGGCGGTAGATCACGCCAAAGCGCTGAAGCAATTTCGCTTTGACAGTGTCGGTCTTCTTCCAGCCCGATAAATTGCTCAAGCGATCGAGGTCCTCAAGTACGACTACAGTGCCCGAGCGAAGCGCGGCAAGATCGATGTTCGTCTCGGCTGCGAGCAGCCACCGCGGCAGTTCGGCGGGATGAGGCGAAAGCAGTTCCTCGGTCTTGCGAACGTCGCCCGCGACGTTCGCCAGTTCATCAATATCCACGGTCACCGAATGCCAGTCGCCGCCCTGAGCCTTAGAGTAGACGGTGTAGCGTTTTGCGAGGCTGACGGCAGAACTCGGAAGGCCATAGCCGTAGCGACCGAAGCCCGTGCGATCTCCTTCCCGGTCTGTGCCGCCCCAACGTACTGCGTAACCGATCATCTCTGGGATCATGCCGTTGCCGTCATCGGAAATCGCGAGCAGATCAGGTTTGACCTGTGTGGCATTACCGCGGTCAAACCCGAAACGCAGTGAAACCGCGGTGGCGCCTGCCTGAAATGCATTGTCGAGTTGTTCCGCTAGCGCCCAGCCCGGGTCCTTGTAGCCGAGGTCCCGCATTCCACGAAGGAACGCATCGGCGAAGACGATGCCGAGGCCGTTTCCCTTTTCCTTCTGGTTCCGGACGTAGGCGCGCTGCCGGTCAATGTTGTCGATGGTCATCACCTTGCCAACCATTTCTTCTTCCCCTTTTCGCCAGTCCCATTCTTTGAGCCCGGCGGCTGTGAGCTCCGATTGTGACGCGCGAGCGTGCGGGAGTTCATCGCACGCTCGCGGTTCAATATGCGGCTATGCCGCCAGATGAGCGAGTTCGAGACGTCCCTGGCGGAGCAGTTCGAGGTGCAGTTGGGCGACCCTCGGCTGGCTCACCCCAAGAAGCTCTGCAGCTTCGCGCTGAGTATTGCTCTGCACGTAGAGCAGCGTGAAGATTGTCTGCAAGCGAGTCGAGAGGCCGTGCACCCAGGCGGCAACGTCGGCGATCCTGGACGATGTCTCGTCTTCGGATTCGTCCACTGCGTCGGAGCCGATCGCTTCGAGTTCGATGGGCTCCTTGGGGTCTACGAGTCGAAGTGCCCTGGTTTCACGGCGACAACTGTTGCGGACCGCGTTGGCGACTACGCGCCGAATGTAGCCTTCCGCTATCGGCCGGCCCTTCTGAAAGGCGCGGAAAACCTGAATCCGCGCGTCCTGGGCTACGTCTTCGGTACGGGCGTCTTTGAGCGGCCGAGCCGCGGCTACGGACGCTGCGCGCCTGATATCGCGGTCCCAGTGAGCAAGGAGGCACTCACCTTCAGAGGGACCGTTAGGGAGGAGAACTACGGGGTCGTCGATACCGTCGAACGCACGAGTCTGCAGCATTTTGAAGCCTCCTCTTTCTCCGCGCTGGTTGCCCAGCGGCTGAGCAGGGAGGCTTCGCCTGGCGTTCACGACCTTTGCCTATGGGCTCCATTTTTAGAAGCCCGGTGAGGACGAGAACCCCGCCTGCGTTCAATAGGAATATACACCGGAACATTCGGCGCGATAAGCGACTTGCCGCATTTACAAGGACTGACGCAACGCAACGTGTCAAAAGCCTCGGGCCAGCGGCCGAATATCACTGCCGAGCGCACGCACGCACCTCGCCAGCACGCCGTGAACGTCGGCGACGTCCTGGTCGACCATTCAATTTGCTACGCGTGCTCGCGGTGCGGTCGCGCGCGGCGATGCTGTCGTGGCGTATGGGGACCGCCGCGAAGCGGCGACGGGGCGAGCGGCGGTCGGTGGCCCATGGGGTCCCGGCTGACCCGTTCCCCACCAAACGCCGTTGGCGGCAGAAGGCTGAGATGGAAATAGCGAGCGGGTGATTACGAGGCAACGGCTCGGGGGTCAGAGGACCCCGTGGGCCGCCGGTCGCCGCTCGCCCCGTCGCCGCTTCGCGGTTGTCGACACACCCCGCTGATAGAATCGCGGTGATGCGACCGCGACGCGTCGGCGTGATCTTCGGCGGGCAGTCCGGCGAGCACGAGGTGTCGCTCGCTTCGGCCGCATCGGTGATCGCGGCCCTCGGCACGCGTGGCCACACCGTCGTCCCCATCGGCATCGCGCGCGACGGGCGGTGGGTCGTCGGCGGCGACCCGATGCGGGCGCTCTCCGACGAAGCACGCCAAGCGCTTC
>JBGOTH010000029.1:0-13087 GCA_041476345.1 Methylomirabilia bacterium | reverse complement strand
GGCAGCAATCGCGTGGTGCCGTTCGAGGCCTTCGAGACGTCGACCGGTCCCATCATCATCGCGGCCGGCAACGATCGGCTCTTTGCCAAGCTCGGGAAGGTGGTCGGGCATCCGGAGTGGGCGAAGGACGCGCGCTATGCGACGAACGGGGCGCGCGTGGTCCACAAGGACGAGCTCGTCGCGGCGATCGCCGCGATCATCGTCACGCGGACGAAGGGTGAGTGGATCGACGCGCTGGAGGCGGAGGGCGTGCCGTGCGGCGTCATCAACGCGCTGCCGGACGCCATCGCGCACCCGCAGGCGACGGCGCTCGGCATCGCGCAGCCGGTGCCCGGCGACGACGAGCTGAGACTGATCGCGCTGCCGCTCTCGTTCGACGGCGCGCGCCCCGGCATCCGTCGCGCGCCGCCGACGAAGATCGGCGAGCACGATCACGAGCTGCGCGCATCGAAAGGAAGGTGGCCGTCGGCGGGCTGAGCTACAGCTTCGGGCCCGCCGCGATGAACTGCTCGCGGCGGCGGGGATCGTCGATGTGCTGCGCGATCCGCTCGTAGAGGTCTCGCGCGTCCGTCGCCTGCTCGGCCGCCTTCCTGACGATCACTTTCGCGACGGGGCCGAGGTGCGCGGCGAGTTGCTCCGTGGCTTTCGCGACGACGTCCGGCGAGAGCGCGTGCGCGGGTGTCGGCGGTTTCGTCGCCGACGCGCCGACGCGATTCGACGACCCCGACGCGAGCAGAGGTGCCAGGTCACCGATACGCGTGGCAAACTCCGCCTGTTGCGCCTCTGGAACGCTTGCCGTGATCGTCCGGCAGAGTTGCGTCAGGTCGGCGGCCGACGCGGCGGCTTTGCGAACGATCACGCGGCCCAGAGGACCAATGTAGTGCGTCAGGGCGGTCTCGAGCCGTGTCAATACCGCTGGCGTGAAGCGTGCCGGCGCAGCGCTCGTTGACGGCCCAGTCGCCGGTGGCGGGGCGGGCGCGAGTCTCTCGACCGGCGGCGGTGGTGGCGGGGTGGGCGCGAGCACCTCGACCGGCGGCGGCGGTGGCGGGGCGGGCGCGAGTACCTCGACCGGCGGCGGCGCGGGCGCTGTGTTCGTAGCCGGCGGGACGAATTCAGTTTCAACCACGGAGTCCGACAGGCGCGCCGGCTCACCCAAAGCTGGCCCGCGCGTCGGGGCGGCGGCGATGGGTCCGTGCTGCTCGAACGCCACCTCGTACACCTCGTGCTCCCGCACGTGCTTGTCGCGGTGCAGGCCCACGTACGAAAAAATCTGGCTGTACTCCTGGGAGAGTCGCGAGAGCACTTCGTAGTACGAGCGCGAGACGAGGATCTGATTCGGCTGCGCGAAGCCCATGACGCGCTGGGCGTCGTTGATGCCGTCGCCGACGACGTTGGGCCGCCCGTTGACGTCCTTGATGATCCTCACGGGACCCAGGTTGATCCCCATCCGCAACGGCAGTGCGGCGGCGGCCGTGGCCGCTCGCAGGTTCGACGCGGCGGTCAAGGCGTCCTCGGGATCGCCGAGGAAGCAGAGGGCAGCGCCGTCACCGGTGTCGAGCATGATGCGCTCCGAGGTTGCCGTGGACTCGAGCACGCGGCTCACGATCTCGTTGAGCTGGGTTTTGAGGTCGATCTGCTGGAAGACCACTTGCTTCGAATAGTCGACGATGTCGATGAAGACGACGGTGACGAGCAGCGTCCGTCGACTATCAGACGGCTGCGACGGTGACGGTGGCGCCTTCGCCACTGTCACGCCTCGATCATCTGCATCGCCTTGTGCAGGCTCCGCCGCATGCGATTGAACGCGCGCCCCAGTAGCGCGATCTCGTCCTTGCCGGTTTCCGGGAGCTCCGCCACTTCGAAATTGCCCGTGCTGACCTGATCGGCGGCCGACGACATGCGGGAGATCGGCCGGATGATCAGCCAGCTCAGCATCAGGTTCAGCGCCACGAAGACGACGGCGAAGACGCCCACGAGCGACACCATGAAAGTGTTGAAGGTCGTCTGCGCGTTCCGGAACGGCAGCGCCATCGGGACCGACACGATCTGGGCGCCGATAATCTCATTGAGCTTCCAGCCGAAGCCGTTGGCCGGCCCGTAGAGCTTGATCATCGACGCCGGTGCCGCGTCCGGGGTGCTGTGGCAGGTGAGGCACGCCGGGAGGACGATCTGCATCGGGCGCGCGATGTACAGGGCGCGGCCCGTCGGCGTATCGCGCTCGCCCACCATCTCCTTGAGCTGCGGCTGGTTGCGGAACTGGTTGACGATGTCCGCCTCCCAGTCGGTCGCTCGGTCTCGCGGATTCGTCGGGTTCAGCGCCGCTTCCTTGTAGAAGTAGTCGGCGTGCTTCTTCCGGAGCTCGTTGAGCGTCTCGGTGGCCGCGAAGGCCGGCACGCTCTGCGGGAGGAACACCCGCATCAGCTGCATCTCCAGGTGCGGCCGGACCTGGCTCACCGTGTATCCGCGGATGGCGATCGCCGCTTCCATCATGAGCCCCGCGTTGCGGCCGACCTCGTCACGAGCGTTCCGCACGAGCAGGCTACGAGAAACGAACGCGGTGACGGCAAGCCCGATGAGGAAGACGACCACCAGCACCACGTTGAATTTCAGCCGCAATCCCATTCCGACCTCCTGACAATGCCCTTCAGCGGCAAGCCGACAACTGCGTGTATGCCCTGGTGAAGCCGATCAGGCTGAACTTCACCGAATGCGCGCCGGTCACCGGCCATGTCGGCCAGAACCGCATTTGCACCCGCGCTTCTTGTCCTGCCTTGAGCTGCTCGATCAGCCGATCGAACTTCGAGTCGAACAACGCCACCTTGTCCCCTCCGAGGCGGTCCATCTTGATGACGGTCTCGTCGTCCACGGCGAGCCCGATGTCACCGGCGTCGCCGTCGAACGGCGCGGCCGAGATGAGGGACACCGATCGCGCGGTGATCGAGAAATAGGCCGTGGTCTTCTGGTAGCCGTCCCACACGGACTCGCGGCTGGATTCGAGGACACAGGGCGCGCTTGGTCGATCGGTCTTGACCGCCCACTGCGTCGCGGCGGCGGCGGCTGCGACGCCCGCTAACGAGTACCATAACGTTAGCAGGACCACCGTTGCGCGAGGCATGATGGCGCGATGATAGCATCGCAGGCACCGTACGTTCTGCTAAATCAAGTACTTCCGGTTCACATCGTCAGAAAACATTAGCCAGATGGCTCCGGACTACTACCTGGAGTCAGGAACTTCCGAGAACGGTCCTACCAGAGGTGGAAAAGGCTTTCCGTCTCCGTGGAACTCGGATGGCATATGTTAACAGCACCATCATCACCCTATGGAGGACGCCCGCGTGTTGAGGATCACCACCCATGAGCGCTAAGCCCGTCGTCCTCGAGTTCGGGATGGGCGTCGATGTCCACGGTCTCGACGGCACCAAGGCGGCGTGTCGAGCGGTGTCGGACGCCATCCGCCATTCCAGCCTGCCGCTCTTCCGTGACGCGCGCGAGCGCGGCGGCACGATGCTCGTCGACGTCACCGTCGGGATCCCCGACGGGACCAAAGTCGACACGGAGGTCGTGAAGCGCGAGCTGCCGCACGGCGAGGTGACCGTGCGCGCCGTCCCCGGCGGCCTGCGGGTGCCGGGCAGCGACACCTTGATCGCGTGCGCGGCCATCGTCGTCAGCATCGTGGAGCCGGCGTGATGAGCATCGGCCTCAAGCGTCTGCAGCACCTGGTGCTCTGGATATCGGACGTCAAGCGCAGCGTCCGCTTCTACACCGACGTGCTGGGCTTCGAGGTGACGAAGCAATATCCGAACGCCGCGTTCCTGAAGATTCCCGGCAGCGCGGATGATCACAACCTCGGGCTCTTCGAGCAGGCGGGCGCGCGGCCGCCGGACGAGCGCGTCGCGCGCATGTACCACGCGGCGTGGGAAGTCGGCGACCTCGGCGATCTCGCCCGTGCACGCCGTCGTCTCATCGAGGCGGGCTCGCTGGTCGGCCAGTCCGATCACGGCGTGAGCCTGTCGCTCTACGCGAAGGATCCCGACGGTCTCGAGTTCGAAGTGTTCTGGACGGTCCCCGGTGGTACACCGATCGGGACTCGCGCGCTCGACCTCGACGCCGAACTGAGCCGCCGAGGCGTCCCCACCTCCTAGCTCCAGTAAACGGTTGCACCACCACCACCACCACTGAGCATCTGCGCTCCACCGCTCCACGTTAAGTAGCTATTATTTCAGTCGTCCTCGTTTGGCATTCCTCGTGCGCTAGGGAAGGGCCATGAGCCCCGATGACGATCTGACGTCCCCTCGCACTGCAGCGACCGCCTCGCTGATGCTCACCAGTTGGTTCACGCCGGAGTCGTCGCTCTCGGATTCTCCGCGCCTACGCTGGCACGAGTCGATCTCGAAAGTCGACGAAGCGGTGGCGACCAGGGATCCGGGCTCGATGCTGCGCGCGTGGCAGGCCGCCAGCGTGGCCGCGCTGGTGGATCGAGGATGGCAGAGCATGATCGCCGTCGGTGACGCCGCCATCCGGATCGGGCGCGCCACCGGGCTCAACATTGCCTTCTGCGCCAAGGCGCGGCAGGCGTACCACGTCGCGCTGTTCCGCTCCCATCGTACGAGTGACATCGACGGCGTCCTTCAGGCCGCTCAGGGTTTCACGGAGCTGCGAGACACGGAGATCGTGGAGCAATGCCTGGGCATCGCGGTGCGGCTGAACGAAGTGAACCCGAAGGTGGGGGCGCGCGAAAAGATAGCGGCGCTCCGAGCGCATCTGACGACCTCGTAGCGGGGTGGTGCCGCAGATCCTCCTGTAAGCTTGGCCCATGGACCCGCTGGCGGATCTGCGCGGCGAGAGCGCGAGCATTGCTGCTGTCAAGGAAACCATCCGCCGGCTCCTGCCGAGCCTGACGGGCGCGCGCCGCTCACCTCCAACGATCCTCATCCAGGGAGAGACCGGCACCGGCAAGGGCCTCGTCGCACGCCTGCTTCATCGCGCTGGCCCCCGCGCGGGCGGGCCGTTTATCGACGTCAACTGCGCGGCCATCCCCGAGACATTGCTCGAGGCGGAGCTCTTCGGTTACGAGCGCGGCGCTTTCACGGACGCGCGTCAGGCCAAGGCGGGACTGTTCCAGAGCGCGCACGATGGCGTCCTCTTCCTCGACGAGATCGGCCTCCTCCCCGACGCGCTGCAGGCCAAGATCCTCACCATCATCGAAGAACGATCGGTGCGGCGTCTCGGGAGCACGCGCAGCGAGCGTGTCGACGTTGTCATCATCGCGGCGACGAACGAAGACCTCGCGGCGGCGGTGCGGGAGCGCCGGTTCCGTGCCGATCTCTATCACCGCCTCGCGATGCTCACGCTGACGCTACCGCCCATCCGCGAGCGGAGCACGGACGTCATCGCCCTCGCCGAGCACTTCCTCGCGCAGGCTTGTGTCGACTACGGGATGCCGAACCGTGTGCTGAGCGCCGCCGCTCGCACCCTGCTGCTGCGCCACTCGTGGCCGGGCAACGTCCGCGAGCTCGCCAACGCGATGGAGCGCGCGGCGCTCCTCGGCGAGGACGTGCTCACGCAGCTGCAGAGCGTCGAGGCGCCCGTCGTGGAGCGTCGCGCCGCCGAGGCCGCGCCGGCGCCGCCGTCGTCGCCGGTGGCCGCCGACGGCGACGAGCGTGAGCGACTGCTCGCCATGCTCGACGCGACCGGCTGGAACGTGACGCGCGCGGCGGAGCGCCTCGGCCTCTCGCGCAACACGATCCGCTATCGCATGGCCAGGCACGGCTTGCGGTCATCGGAGCCAGGACGCGCATTGCGTCGCGCGCCGGTCGCTCCGACGCGGGTGGATCCGCTGGAGAAGGGGAAGCCGCCGCCACCGGCACTGCCCGCGGGAGGGCGGCGGCGGCTGACACTGCTGCGGCTCGCGTTCGTCGCGCGCGGGGAAGAAGGGGTGTTGCTGCTTCGCGGCGCGCTGGAGCGCGCGGCGGCCAAGATCGTGGGGTTCGGAGGGCGCATCGAGGACCGCGCGCGGACAGGTCTGCTGGCGGTGTTCGGTCACGAACCCGTGGAGGACGCGCCCGTGCGTGCCGCGCTCGCCGCCGTGGCCATTCACAATGCCAATCAGCGCGCCCGCGCCACCGACGCGGGAGTTGTCGACGCCATCGCCGCGATCCACCTCGACCACTTCGTTGTCCGTGCCGGCGCGCGAACGCTCGACAGCGACGCCAAGGCCTCGGTTTCCGCGTTCTTGCGGAGCCTGCTCGACGTGGCGGTCTCCGGCGCGACCGTCGTGAGCGAAGCGGCGGTGCCCTTCCTCGAGCGCCGCTTCGAGCTGGCGCCGATGGCGATGACGTCCGCCCTCGTGGGAAGGGTATACCGGCTGGTCGGGCTCGAGTCGGGTCTCCGTCCCGTCGCGCGCTCTGCGGTGTTCGTCGGGCGGCAGAACGAGCTCGAGCTGCTGCGGCGCTGGTTCGCGGCGACACGCGATGGCCACGGCCACGTCGTCGACATCACGGGAGAGTCGGGTATTGGCAAGTCGCGCCTGCTCCTCGAGCTTCGCCCGAGCGTGACGAAAGCGGACGGCACCTGGCTGGAGGGCCGCTGCCGCACCTACGGCCGCACGAGCCCGCTCCTCCCGGTGTTGGACGTGTTGCGCAGTGCCGCTGCGATCGATGCGGGCGACACGCTCGAGGGCGCGCGCGAAAAGGTTTGTCGGCTGCTCGACAGTGTGCAGCTGCACTCGGCCGATCAGCTCCTGTACGGGCTCCTCGGCTTGGAAGGAGATGCGGGCGTGCGCCCGGACGCCGGACCCGACGTGGTGAAGGCCATGACGTTTGCCACGCTGCGCGAGCTCCTCGTGCGAGTAGCGCGGCGGCGCCCCCTGGTGCTCGTGATCGAGGACCTCCACTGGGTCGACGAGACGTCGGAGGAATTTCTCGCGTCGCTCGTCGACGCGTTGGCGACGGCGCCGCTCCTGCTCGTGACGAGCTACCGCCCGGGGTACCGCGCCCCCTGGAGGGGCCGCGCCGACGCGACGCACGTCGCGCTCGCTCCGTTGGCGCTCGAGGAGGGTCGCCGCGCGGTCCGAACGCTCGCGGGAGCGGACGATCTCGACGACACAGTGGTGGAGACGATCCTCGCCAAGGCCGAAGGCAATCCTTTCTTCCTCGAAGAGCTCGTACGCGTCGTGCAGGAAACGGGGAGCGCCGCCGCGTCGACGGTGCCCGACACCGTCGAGGAGGTCTTGCTCGCGCGAATCGATCGATTGCCGCCGGAGGAGATGCATGTGCTCAGGGCGGGCTCGGTCATCGGTAAGGACTTCGCCGCGGCGCTCCTGGAGGCGGTCGCCGACCTGCCCGACGACATGGTCCAGCGCAGCCTCGCGAATCTCCGCAGCGCCGAGTTCCTCCGAGAGTCGGCGCCGGCGCCGACGTTGCACTACACGTTCGAGCATGCCCTCACCCACGAGGTCGCGTACGGCACCGTGCCCGCGGAGCACCGGCGCGTCCTGCACGCCGCGATCGTGGACGCGATGGAGCAGCTCTACAAAGGGCGTCTGGGCGAGCACGTCGAAGAGCTCGCGCATCACGCGCGGCTTGGCGAGGTGTGGACGAAGGCGATCGTCTACCTGCGCGGCGCGGGCGAGCGCGCCGCGGCGCGCTCGGCCAACCGCGAGGCCGTCATCCACCTCGACCTCGCGCTCGAGGCCATCGAGCAGCTGGCGCCCGGCCGCGAGCGGCGGGAGCTGGCGATCGACATTCGCTTCGATCTCCGGGCGGCCCTCCTGCCTCTCGGTGAGCTGGACCGGATCTTCGAGCGCCTGCGGGAGGCCGAAGAGCTCTTGCGCGTGCTGGACGATCCGGCCCGAACCGCCCGGCTCGCGATGTACATGACGAACCACTTCTTCCTGAGGGGAGATTCCCTCCGCGCGCTCGACTGCGCGGAGCGCGGGCTCGCGATCACCCAGCAGCTCGACGACCTGGCGTTGCGCGTCGAGAGCCAGCTCCGTCTGGGGCAGGTGTATCAAGCGCTCGGCGACTACCGGCGCGCCGCCGGCATGCTGCGCTCGAGCGTGGGGGCGGTGCCGCGCGACCTCGTGCACGAGCGATTCGGGCTGCCGGTCACGTTTGTCGTGGGCGCCCGCAGCTGGCTCGCGCGGGCCCACGCCGAGCTGGGTGATTTCGCCGATGCCGGCGCGAGCGTGACGGAAGCGTTGGAGATCGCCGCGCAGACGGCCCTGCCGATCGACAGCGTCGTGGCAGCGCACGCGATCGGCATGGTCGAGATCCGACGCGGCGAGCCGGCCGGTGCGATCGCGCCCGTCGAGCGCGCGCTCGAACTGTGCCGCGTCTGGAACATCGCGGTGTGGCTGGGGCCGGTCGCGAGTGTGCTCGGGATCGCGCTCACGGAGACCGGCGACGTCGACCGCGGCCTCGCGCTGCTCGTTCGTGCGGTCGAGCACCAGGCGACGATGCGGCGGGCGATGGGCCACGCGGCCACGCTGGGCCGGCTGGCTGAGGCCTATCTCGCGGCGGGCCGCGTCGGCGATGCGCGCGCGACCGCGCTCCGTGCGCTCGCGACCGTCCGGGCCCACCAGGAGCACGGGGACGAGGCGTGGATCCTGCGCAGCCTCGGTGACATCGCGCTCTCGAACGATCGGGCGGACGTCGAGGAGGCGATCACGTGGTTCCGCGACGCGCTGTCGCGGGCGACCGAATTGGGGATGAAGCCGCTCGTCGGCCGGGCGCACCTCGGGCTGGCACGTGCGCTTCAGAGGTGTGGTGACCTCGCCGGCGCGCGCGATCACCAGAGCCGCGCCGGCGAGGTCTTCGATGTGGTTGGGATGGCTCGCTGGCGCGCGATGGCCCAGGCCGAGCTCGGTCGCTGAACGCCGTCAGACGCGACGGTCGGCCGACGTCCCCTCCACGACGTCTTCGATCTGCAATCCGTGACGACGCGCCAGACGGTGAACCTCGAGGCGCAGCGCCTCCGCCGTGTGCCGGTCGACCTCCGCGGTGATCTCCACGCGCGTCCCGTCGGGCGGCTTCGTCTTCACTTGCTCTTCAGCGAGCCTCGGTAGCGCTTGGCGAGCTTGCGCAGCTCCGCGCGGAATCTGGCGAGCTCCTTGCGACGAAGCGCCGCCGTGGTGCCCTTGGAGCGGATCTGGAACACGGCCGTGACTCTGCGCTTGCCACCTTGGTTCGCGACGTACATTGCGGGCCTCCCTGGGTGAGTGGTTAGCCTCTCGCGTCGGTGATGGCGTCGAAGACGTCGTCGGCGGAGAGGATCGCGGGCAACGTGTCGAGATCGCGAACGAGGTAGTGATCACCCGCGACGTCGAACTCGTGCCGGATGTCGACCGGCTCGCCGAGGGCGAGCCGGACGAACGTGGCGGCCATGTTGTGCTTCCCGGTCAGGTCGAACAGGCTCGTGATCATGCAAAAGCGGCCGGCGTTGACTTCCGTGACGCACGGCACGCCGCCCGCGTTCTCCTTCAGGTCGATGCTGAAGACGCCGGTGGCGTTCTCGCCGAGCGCGCGGATCGTGGCCACGCAGATGTCGGCCACGCGCTGGTCGAAGAGGAGCCGCGCCAGCGCCGGGGTCGACGAGCTGCCGCTGGGCGCGCTCTGCCCGCCGAAGTACGACAGGCGCTCGCACATCTTCAAGAGGACGAGGGTGCCGTCCTTCCAGAGGCCCTGCACGGCAAAGTCGCGTCCCGGTAGGTACTCGCTCACGGTGAACGCGGTGACGGACGCCTCGCGCATTTCCTGCCAATACGCGATCCACGCCCGTGCTTGCTCCGGTCGCTTCACGGGCAACGCCCCCATCGACCCCGAGCCGTTGCGCATCCGACACCAGAAGGTTTGCCCGGGACCGAGGCGCGCAAAGACGTCGTCGAGACCCTCGAGCGTCACGACCGGTAAGGTGCGGGCGACGGGAACGCCGCGATCGTCCAGCCGCGTCGTGAGCGCCAGCTTGTCCTGGCACAGCGCGATCATGCTGACGGAAGGAAGCGCGACCCGCGTCCCCAACGTGCGCCGGATGCGAGAGACGGCGAGCACGTCCGCGTCGTTGTCCGGGATCACGAGGTCGACGCGCTCGGAGTCAGCGACCTTGCGGAGGGCGCGGGCGAACGCCGGGTCGCCGATAGGGGGCGTGAGGTAGTTGCGGTCGGCCGGGGATTTCGCGAGCGCGAAGCGGTCGCTGTGGCAGCCGATCACCACCATGGCGTCGGCGCCGGCCCGCAGGCTGCGGATCAGATTGTTGCTGGCGCCGCTGCCGGCGCTGAGCACGAGAACGCGCCGGGTCCCGCTTGCCGGGTCGGGACGAGCGGATTGCATGGCTCGGGTATCTTACCTCCCGCGCCCTCACCCGCTCAAGTTCCTAGCGGCGACGGGACATCACGCTCAAGCCATGACGATCCCGGCGCGCCCGACGATCGCGTTCTTCCTGAGCAGCTCGTGCGCCTCCTCGGCGCCCTCCAGCGAAAACGTCCGCGAGACCACCGCGCGGATGCGCCGCTGGCGCAGGAGCTCGAGCGTCTGCGCCATCTCGGTCAGCGTGACGAAGCGCGAGCCGTGGATCTCGAGCATGTCGTAGAGCATCCGGCCGGGATCGACGGAGAACGTCGCGTCCACGCCGAACACGGCGGGCGGGCGGCTGCCGATGATGACGAGGCGGCCCGCGCGCGCGAGCGCCTTCGTCCCGCTCTCGAGCGTCTCGCGGGAGGCGACGAAGTCGATCACGGCGTCGACGCCACGCCCCTCGGTCGCCTGCTTCACCTGCGTGGCGAGATCGCCGCGGCGCACGTCGATCACTCCGTCCGCCCCGTACTCCGTGGCGGCGGTGAGCTTGTCGTCGGTGACGTCCGCGCCGAGCACCCACCCGCCGCAGAGCTTCGCCATCTGCACGCCGTGAATCCCGACGCCGCCGCCGGCGCCGATGATCAGCACGGTGTCGCCGGGGCCGACGCGCGCTTCTTCCCGACAGGCGTGGTACGGCGTGGCGATCGCGTCCGCGGCGACGGCGGCATCGAGGTCGTCGACGCCGGCGGGGATCGGCGTCACGTTCCTCGCGGGAATCGCCATGTACTCCGCGTAGCCGCCGTCGGACGCCTGTCCGACGAATCCCCGGAAGGCCGTGCACAGCGTCTCGCGGCCGCTCCGGCAGAAGCGGCACACGCCGCACGTGAGATAGAAGTGGCAGGCGACGCGGTCGCCGACCTTCACGGTGCTCACTTCGCCGCCGATCTCGACGACTTCGCCGGCGACCTCGTGGCCGGGGATGCGCGGGAACGACGTCACGCGCCCGGGATTCGCGAGCATGATGACGACGGTGAGGCCGACGCCCGTCGCGCGCACGCGCAGGAGCACGTCGTTGGGGCCGATCTTCGGCACGGGCACGTCGCGCAGCTCGAGCGGCGCTCCGAACCTCGGCAGGACCATCGCCTTCATACCATCAGCCTCCCGCCGTTGACCGAGAGCGAGGTACCCTGCATCACTGAATCACCTCATCCGCGCGCTGCAGGAGCGACGGCGGGATCGTGAGGCCGAGCGCCTTCGCCGTCTTGAGGTTGATGACGAGATCGAACTTCGTCGGCTGCTCGATGGGAAGATCGGCGGGCTTGGCGCCCTTCAGGATTTTGTCCACGTACACCGCGGCACGTCGCTGCATCTCGGACACATTTACTCCATAGGACATGAGGCCACCCGACTCGACAAACACCTGGATCTCATAGACCGCGGCGATCCGATGCTGGGCCGCAAGATCGATGACGGCCTTCCGATGCACGAACATGAAGGCCGGCGACGCCACCACGACACCCTGGTCGTGGTTCCTCTTCATGCCGAGGAACGCGGCACTCAAGTCCCCCGCGCCGCGCACGATGAAGGCATGAAGCTCTACGCCGAGGCTCCGAGCCGCGATCGCGGCCTGCTCACCGTACCGGGCGCCTATTTGGGGGAGCACCGAGGTTGTGACGTCCTCTCGAAGGAGCGCGACCTTTGATAGATTCGGCATGAGCGCTCTCAGAAGCTCGAGACGTTTTGGGATGAGATCATCGTTCAAGAGCTGCGAGCCTGTGACGTTGCCCCCAGGCCTTGCCAGGCTGTCGACGAGTCCTGCGCCAACGAGATCATGATCGGCGCGACCGACCACGATGGGAATGGTTTTCGTTTGCAGTTGAAGGATCTTTGCCAGGCCTTCGCTCGACACGAAGAGTACGTCGACCTTGAGGCGGACCAGGTCGGCGGCGCCTGCGCGAAGCTGATCGGCTGATTCGCCGAACCGTCGCTCGACGACCATGTTTTGGCCGTCGACCCAGCCGAGCTGTCTCATCGACAGCCAGAACGCGTTTGTCGAGACGGACTTCGCCAGCTCCTGTGGGCTCGGAGCTGAACCGATGCCAAGAATTCCCACGCGAGCCGTCTTCTCTGACTTCTGCGCCTCGGAGGCGCGGGGCGCGGCAAGGAGCACCGCACCAGTACCGGCAAGGAACGTGCGCCGGTCTATCACCGGATCACCCCTTGACCGCGAGGAACTCGCCGTTGCCGACGGGGACGAGGCTGGTCGTGAACGCGGCATCCGCGGTGACGATCGCGACGAACGGCGCCATCTGCTCCGCATGCGACGTGGCGTTGTCGACGACGAGCAGGCCGCCGGGCCGGAGCACGCGCTCGAGGTCCGGCCACCAGTCGGGATACTCCGGGCGCTCGGAGTCGAGGAAGACCAGATCGAAGCTCGCGTCCGCGGCTTTTTTCAGAACGGCGCCCGCGTCGTCGTGCACCTGGGTGATGAAGGGCGCGAGGCCGGAGCGCGCGAAATTGGCGTGCGCCATGCCGACCTTCAGCTCGGCCAGCTCGACCGTCGTCACCATGCCGCCGATCGAGCGCGCCGCGTTGGCGAGCCACAGCGTGGAGTAGCCGTTCGACGTCCCGATCTCCAGCACGCGCTTCGCACGCATCGCTTTCACGAGCACCACGAGGAACTCCCCGGTGTCGCGCGTGATGTTCAGCATCCGGCGCGGCCGCTCGGTGATCGTCGCGTCGTTCTTCCGGCCGAAGTCCTCGATCTCGGCCAGCAGCTCCATGAGCTCGCTCATCGC
>JBGOTH010000028.1:0-13228 GCA_041476345.1 Methylomirabilia bacterium | reverse complement strand
CGCGACGTCTACGACATCGTGAGAGGCTCGGCGCGCGCAGTCGGCATCACGCGCACCGTGAGCCCGCACACGCTGCGCCACACGTTCGCCACGCATCTGCTCAACGAAGGCGCCGACCTGCGCGCCGTCCAGGAGTTCCTCGGCCACAGCCGGCTGTCCACGACCCAGCGCTACACGCACGTCGGCGCGGACCATCTGCTCAAGGTCTACGACCGCGCGCACCCGCGCGCCCGTACGGGTGGTGGCGGGGGAAAGTCGCCGTGACCGCGCCGGTGTTCCACGCGACGACGGTCGTGTGCGTGCGCCATCGCGGCCAGGTCGCCATTGCGGCGGACGGCCAGGTATCGATCGGTCAGACGATCGTGAAGGCGAATGCGCGGAAGGTCCGCAAGCTCTATCACGACCGCGTCCTCTCGGGTTTCGCGGGTGCCGCGGCAGATGCGTTCACGCTCTTCTCGCGCTTCGAGGCGAAGCTCGAGGAGCATCGAGGCAATCTCGCCCGGGCCGCGGTGGAGCTCGCGAAGGACTGGCGCACCGACCGCGTGCTGAGGCGGTTGGAGGCGCTGCTGGCGGTCGCCGATCAGGAGCAGTCGTTCATCGTGTCGGGCACCGGCGACCTGATCGAGCCCGACGACGGCCTCATCGGGATCGGATCCGGCGGCCCGTTCGCCCTCGCCGCGGCGCGCGCGCTCGTCGCCCATTCCGATCTGGACGCCAAGGCCGTCGTCACCGAAGCCATGCGGGTCGCCGCCGGCATCTGCGTCTACACGAACGACCGGATCACCGTGGAAACGCTGTGACGACACCGTGGAGACGCCGTGACAACGCCGGGGAAACACTGTGACAACGCCGTGGAAACGTTGTGACAACGGAGCCCCGCGCCGTGTTCCCCGCCCACCCACGCCTGCCCCTGGCGAGCGGAAGCAAATAGTCGCGCGACGACGATGCTGACGCCCGCGCAGATCGTGGCGGAGCTCGATCGGTACATCGTGGGCCAGGACCGCGCGAAGCGCGCGGTCGCCATCGCGCTCCGGAACCGCTGGCGCAGGCAGAAGCTCTCGCCGGAGATGCGGGACGAGGTCGCCCCGAAGAACATCATCATGATTGGACCGACCGGAGTGGGAAAGACGGAGGTCGCGCGGCGGCTCGCCAAGCTCGCGCAGGCGCCGTTCATCAAGGTGGAGGCGTCCAAGTACACGGAGATCGGTTACGTCGGCCGTGACGTCGAGTCGATGATCCGCGATCTCACGGAGCTGGCGGTGACCATGGTGAAGGCCGAGGTGATGGCGAGCGTGCGCGAGCGTGCCGAGCAGATGGCCGAGGACCGCGTGCTCGATCTCCTCCTGCCGCGCGTCAGCTCGCTCGAGGAGATCGGCCCGGAGGCATCCCGCGATAGCACGCGCGAAAAGCTCCGCACGCAGCTGCGCGAGGGGCGCCTCGACGACCGCATGGTGGAGCTGGAAACCCAGGCGCCGACCGCGCCCATGGTCGAGGTCCTGTCGGGGCAGGGCATGGAGCAGATGGGGATCGACATCAAGGAGATGCTCTCCAACATCATGCCCTCAAAGACCCGTCGACGGCGCGTGCGGGTCAGCGAGGCGCGCCGCCTCCTCGTCCAGGAGGAAGGGCAGAAGCTCGTCGACATGGAGGAGGTCGTCGGGCAGGCCGTCCGCCGCGTCGAGGACTCCGGCATCGTGTTCCTCGACGAGCTGGACAAGATCGCCGGCCGGGAGGGCGGCCACGGTCCCGAGGTGTCGCGCCAGGGCGTGCAGCGCGATCTCCTGCCGATCGTCGAGGGCTCCTCGGTCTCCACCAAGTACGGCGTGGTGCGCACGGATCACATTCTCTTCATCGCCGCCGGCGCCTTCCACGTCGCCAAGCCGTCGGATCTGATCCCCGAGCTGCAGGGCCGGTTCCCCATCCGCGTGGAGCTGGACCCCTTGACGCGCACGGATTTCGTCCGCATTCTGACCGAACCGCGCAACGCGCTCCTCCGGCAGTACGTCGAGCTCCTGGCGACGGAGGGGGTGTCGCTGACGTTCACGGACGATGCGGTGGCGGCGGTGGCGGAGCTCGCCATCCGCGTGAACGAGGGCACCGAGAACATCGGAGCGCGGCGACTCTACACGATCATGGAGAAGCTTTTGGAGCAGATCTCCTTCGACGCACCGGATCTCCCCGGCACGGAGATCACGATCGACGCCGTCTACGTCCACGAGCGCCTGCGTGACATCGTGCGCGACCAGGACGTCTCGCGGTACATCCTGTGAGTCTCTGATGAGCGACGTCGTTGGACATGGGGGCCCCACAGCCGAGGACCCCCATGCCCCCTCCCGGCGGGCCGAGATCCTCATGGAAGCGCTCCCGTACATCCGGGAGTTTCGGGGGAAGACGGTCGTCATCAAGTACGGTGGCGCGGCCATGGAGCGTGCCGATCTCAAAGAGCCCTTCGCGCTCGACGTCATCCTCCTGAAGTTCGTCGGGATCAATCCCGTGATCGTGCACGGCGGCGGGCCTCAGATCGGCGCCTGGATGAAGAAGCTCGGCAAGGAGCCGCGTTTCGTCGGCGGCATGCGCGTGACCGACGAGGAGACCGTCGAGATCGTGGAGATGGTGCTCGTCGGCAAGATCAACAAGGAGATCGTCGGTCTCATCAACCACCACGGTGGACGGGCGGTGGGGCTCAGCGGCAAGGATGCGAATCTCCTCCTCGCGCATCGCCGCCTGCATCGCCTGCCCGACGGGTCGGAGATCGACATCGGGCTGGTGGGCGAGGTGGAGGTCGTGAACCCGGAGCCCATCCGCCTCCTCGACGAGCACGGCTACGTACCGGTGATCGCGCCGGTCGGCGTCGGGCGCGACGGGGAGACGTACAACATCAACGCCGATATCGTGGCCGGCGAAATCGCGGCCGCGCTCGGCGCGGAGAAGCTGATCCACCTGACGGACGTGCAGGGGATCCTGGACGGGGCCAAGCGCTTCCTCGGCGCGCTCTCGCGCGCGGAAGCGGAGCGCCTGATGGGTACGGGCGTCATCGACGGCGGCATGCTGCCGAAGGTGGAGTCGTCCCTGCGCGCGCTCAAGGGGGGCACCGCCAAGGCGCACATCATCGACGGCCGCGTTCCCCATGCGATTCTGCTCGAGCTGTTCACCCGCGAGGGCATCGGCACGGAGATCGTTCTCTGATGGATACCAAGACGCTGCTCGAATGGTCGGCGACGTATCACACGCCCAACTACGGCGCGCGTGCCCCGATCTGCCTCGTGCGAGGCGACGGCATGCGCGTGTGGGATACCGACGGGCGCGAGTACCTGGACTTCGGCGCCGGCATCGCGGTCACGTCGCTCGGGCACTGCCACCCCCGCGTGACCGGCGCCATCCAGGAAGCCGCCGCCACGCTCCTCCACGTGTCGAATCTCTATCACTCGGCCCCGCAGATCCATCTCGCGAAGCTCCTCTGCGAGCACTCGTTCGCCGACCGTGTCTTCTTCGGCAACTCCGGCGCGGAGGCGAACGAGGCGGCGATCAAGCTCGCCCGCAAGTACGCGCGCACGCGCTGGTCGGACGATCGTTACGAGATCATCGCCACCCGCGACTCCTTCCACGGCCGCACGATGGCCACCCTGACGGCGACGGGCCAGGAAAAGTACCAGCACGGGTTCGAGCCACTGCTGCCCGGGTTCAAGCACGTGCCGTACAACGACGTGCAAGCCATGGAGCGCGCCATCGACGGCCGCACCGCCGCCATCCTGGTCGAGCCGATCCAAGGGGAAGGCGGCGTCAACATTCCCGACGACGACTACCTGCCGCGTCTCCGCCGGCTCTGCGACGAATCCGGCGCGCTCCTGATCCTGGACGAGATCCAGACGGGTGTGGGGCGCACGGGGCGCCTGTGGGCCTACGAGCATACGGGTATCGAGCCGGACATCATGACGCTCGCCAAGGCGCTGGCGAATGGCGTGCCGATCGGCGCGACGCTCGCGCGGGCCGAGATCGCGTCGGTGCTGACCGCCGGCACACACGGCTCGACCTTCGGGGGCACTCCCTTCGTGACGTCGGTCGCGCTGGCGACGCTCAGCACGGTGCTCGAAGAGAAGATCCCGGATCGTGCGGCCCGCATCGGCCGCTATCTCTGCGATGGCCTCAGCGCGGTTGCTCGCCGGCACCCCGTGGTTCGCGAAGTACGCGGGCGCGGATTGCTGATCGGTGTGGAGCTGACGCAGGCGGTCTCGCCGCTCGTGGACGCGTGTCGCGAAGCCGGGCTGCTGGTGCTCAGCGCGGGCGAGAAGGTGCTCCGCCTGACGCCGCCGCTCATCGTGGGCGAGCCCGAATGCGACCGGGCGCTCGAGATTATCGACCGCGTGCTGCCGCCATGAAGCACTTCCTGTCCTGTGGCGACCTCACGCGTGACGGCGCCCTCGGCCTTTTCCACGTCGCGGCCGAGCTGAAGCAGGGCCTGAAGTCCGGCCAGCGCCCGACGCCGCTCATGGGGCGCACCTTCGCGCTCATTTTCGAGAAGCCGTCGCTGCGGACACGCGTGACATTCGAGGTCGGTCTCAATCAGCTCGGCGGCAGCGGAGTGTATCTCTCCGGCCCGGAGATCGGGCTCGGCACGCGCGAAGCGGTGCCGGACGTCGCGCGTAATCTCTCGCGGTGGGTCGACGGTATCGTCGCTCGCGTCTTCAGCCACCGCACGATCGAAGGCCTCGCGAGGAACGCGAGCGTCCCCGTCGTCAACGCGCTGTCCGACTTCGAGCATCCGTGCCAGGCCGTGGCCGACTTCTTCACGCTGTGGGAACGCGGCGTGGACGTGGCGAGCGTCCGGCTCGCGTGGGTCGGCGACGGCAACAACGTCTGCCATTCGCTCCTCCTGCTCGGCGCGGTACTGGGCGCGGACATGCGCGTGGCGTGTCCTCCCGGCTACGAGCCGGACCCGCGCGTCCTCGCGGAGGTCCGGAAGCGCGGCGGGCGGGTGTCCGTCACGACCGAGCCGGACGAAGCGGTGCGCGGCGCCGACGTGATCTATACGGACGTGTGGACGAGCATGGGCCAGGAAGCGGAGCGCGAGAAACGCCAGGAGGCGTTCGCGCGCTATCAGCTCAATCCGTCGCTCCTCGCCTTCGCCCGCTCCGCTGCGCTGGTGATGCACTGCCTGCCCGCGCACCGCGGGGAGGAGATCACGGACGACGTCCTCGACGGGCCGCAGTCGGTCGTGCTCGACCAGTCGGAGAATCGGCTGCACGCGCAGAAGGCCATCATCCTGTCGCTCGTCGAGCAAGGGTAGATGAGCGATCCGAAGAAGGTCGTGCTCGCATACTCGGGCGGGCTCGACACGTCCGTCATCCTGCGCTGGCTGATCGAGCGCTATCGCTGCGAGGTGGTCGCGTTCTGCGCCGACGTGGGGCAGGGCGAGGAGTTGATCCCCGTCCGCGACAAGGCGTTGCGCACGGGGGCGAGCCGCGTGCACATCGTCGATCTCCGCGAAGAGTTCGTGCGCGACTTCCTCTTTCCGATGCTGCGCGCCAACGCGGTCTACGAGGGCGCCTACCTCCTCGGCACGTCGATCGCCCGCCCCCTCATCGCCAAGGCCCAGGTGGAGGTCGCGGCGAAAGAGCATGCGGATGCCGTCGCGCACGGCGCCACCGGCAAGGGGAACGACCAGGTGCGCTTCGAGCTGACCTACGCCGCGCTCGCGCCGCAGCTGCATGTCATCGCGCCGTGGCGCGAGTGGGATCTCAACTCGCGCACCGCGCTCATCGCGTTCGCGACGCGACACGACATCCCGGTGCCGGTGACGACGGAGCGGCCGTACAGCACGGACCGCAACCTGTTCCACATCTCGTACGAGGGCGGGATCCTCGAAGATCCGTGGTCCGCGCCCCCGGACAAGATGTTCCTCCTCACGCAGTCTCCCGAGGCGGCGCCGGACATCCCGATCGAGGTCGAGGTCGAGTTCGAGGCCGGCAACCCGGTGGCCGTCGACGGGCGGCGGCTCGACCCCGTCGCGCTGCTCACGCACTTGAATGGGGTGGGCGGTGCGCACGGGGTGGGGCGGGTCGATCTCGTGGAGAACCGCTTCGTCGGCATGAAGTCGCGCGGGGTCTACGAGACGCCGGGCGGGACGATCCTCCACGTCGCGCGGCGCGCGCTGGAATCCCTCACGCTCGATCGCGAGGTGCTGCACCTCCGCGACTCGCTCATCCCGCGCTACGCCGAGATGATCTACTACGGCTTCTGGTTCTCACCGGAGCGGCGTGTGCTGCAGACGCTCATGGACGAGTGCCAGCGCGACGTGAGCGGCACCGTGCGCCTCAAGCTGTACAAGGGGAACGTCACGGTCGCGGGCCGCCGGTCGACTACGTCGCTCTATCGCCACGACTTCGCCACCTTCGAGGCCGACAGCGTCTACCGCCAGGCGGATGCCGAAGGCTTCATCCGCTTGAACGCCTTGCGTCTCAAGATCCGCGCTCTCCGCTAGTGCGTCGGTCGATCGACGTCGTCCTCATCGCAGACGCGGTCGTCGCCTCACGGCTTCCCGGCGCGACGGCGCTCGTCATCGACGTGCTTCGGGCGTCCACGAGTATCATTTCGGCGCTGGCGAACGGCGCCGCGGGCGTGATCCCGGTCGAGACGGTGAGCGAGGCGCGCGCACGAAAAGTGGAGCTCGGCGGCACGGCACTTCTCGCGGGCGAGCGCGGCGGCGATCCGCCCGAAGGCTTCGATCTCGGCAACTCGCCGCTCGAGTTCACGAACGCGAGCGTGGGCGGGCGCACCGTCGTGCTGACGACCAGCAATGGCACGCGCGCGCTGCTCGCCTCCCGCCCCGCGGCCGTGGTCGGCGTGGCCGCGTTCGTGAATGCCGCCGCGGCGGTCGCGTGGGCCCACGCGCGCGAGGATGACGTGGTGCTCGTCTGCGCGGGAGATCTTGGCGCGTCGTCGCTCGAGGATCAGGCGTGCGCGGGGCTCCTCGCGGCGCGGCTCTCCGCCGCCGATCCCGACGCCCGACTCACGCCGGCGGCGACCGGCGCACGGGCGCTGGGCATCGCGTACGGCAAGGACCTCGAACGGCTGGCCCGGGATGCCCCGCACGCGCGAGGCCTGATCGCCAAGGGACGCGGAGCCGACGTGGCGGCGTGTTTCGTCCTGGACACGAGCACGATGGTCCCGGTGCTGCTGGCCGGCGTTGACAAGCTCGTTTCCGGACCTCGATAATGGTGCGGGCTATTCGTTTCGGCTGCGGAGCTGAGGCGTGAATCTACCGATCGGTCTCACCATCACGCGCATCGTCGCGGTGCCGTTCCTGATCCTGTTCCTGATCTCGTCGTCGCGCGTGCATGCCCTGATCGCCGCCGGCATCTTCACGATCGCCGCCTTCACCGACTGGCTCGACGGCGCCCTCGCGCGGCGCCGGAACGAAGTCACCACGCTCGGCACGCTGCTCGATCCCATCGCCGACAAGATCCTGGTGGCGGCGGCGCTGGTCTCGTTGCTGACGATCGACAAGATCCCCGCGTGGATCGTGGTCGTCATCATCGGCCGCGAGCTGGCCGTGACGGGCCTGCGCGCAGTGGCGGCGGGGGTCGGCGTGATCGTGCCGGCCTCGCGCCTCGCCAAGTGGAAGACGGTGGGCCAGTACGTCGCCGTCACGATGCTGATCGTGGAGAAAGGCTTTGGGTCGCCGGGATTCCATCTCGCGGCCACGGGCGTCCTGTGGATCGCCCTTGGACTCACCGTGATCTCCGCGGTGGACTATTTCTACCGGTTCCTCCGGAAGGCGGACTATCGCGCGATCGTGCCGGACGAAGATCGCTGGTCGTGAGTCTTGCCCTCGGCGCCGCCGCGGCGTACCTCGTCGGCGCCGTCCCTATCGGGTTCCTCATCGCGCGCGCGTTCGGCATCGGCGATATCAGTAGTCACGGGAGCGGGACCATCGGGGCGACCAACGTTCTGCGCGCGGCCGGCAAACTCCCCGCGATCCTGACGCTGATCGGCGACGTGGTGAAGGGCGCGCTGGCTGTGTGGCTCGGTGCGCAGATCGCTGGTGGCGATGTCGCCGGCGGTCCGATGGCGGCCGTCGCTGCCGTTGTCGGTAACTGCTGGTCGATCTTCCTGCGCTTTCGGGGCGGCAAGGGTGTGGCGACAGGCCTCGGCGCAATGCTGATGCTCCTCGGGCCTCTCGTGATCCTGCCCTCCGCGCTCGTGTTTCTCGTCGTCGTCGCCAGCACTCGCTATGTGTCGCTCGGCTCGCTCCTTGGAGCGGTCGGCATCCCCGTGGTCGCGCTGGCGCTCGGCCGCCCCGTCGTGGCGGTGATGGCGGCGGCGGCCGTCGCGCTCCTGATCGTCGGTCGGCATCACCAGAACATCACGCGACTCCTCGACGGAACAGAAAACCGGGTCGGGCGCCGAGCATCGGCATCGTGACGGTCGCGGTGGTGGGGGCGGGGAGCTGGGGCACGGCGCTGGCGGCGCACCTGCGGCGACGAGGCGAGCACGTGTGCCTGTGGGCGCGCGAGCCCGAAATCGCGGCCGGGATCCGCGATCGCGGCCGCAATCCATTCTTCCTCGCAGACGTCAGTCTACCGGCGGGAATCGAGGTCGATAGTGACGTCAATAGGGTGGTCGGCCACGCCGCCCTGGTCATCGTCGCGGTGCCGTCCGAGTTCGTCGCGCTCACGATGAAGTCGATCGGCGGCATTCCAGATGGCGCACCGGTGGTCTCCGCGACGAAGGGCTTCGATCCCGAGCGCCACCTGCGCATGACCGAGGTGATCGGCGAGCGGTTCCCCGACGCCGAGGTGGCCGCGCTCTCCGGGCCCACGTTCGCCCGCGAGGTCGCGCTTGCCCATCCGACCGCGGCCGTCATCGCGACCCGGGATGAGGCCCTGGGCGCGAGGCTCCAGGACGCCATCGGCACGCGCGAGCTCCGCCTGTATACCAACGCCGACGTCGTCGGTGTCGAAGTCGGTGGCGCGCTGAAGAACGTCATGGCGATCGCGACGGGGATCGCGGATGGCCTCGGGCTCGGCGAGAACGCACGGGCCGCGCTCATCACGCGCGGGCTCGCGGAGATCACGCGGCTCGGCGTCGCGCTGGGTGGGCAGCCCGCGACGCTGGCGGGACTCGCCGGCCTGGGCGACCTCGTTCTCACGTGCACGGGCTCGCTGTCGCGTAACCGGGCGCTCGGCATCGCTCTCGCGAAGGGCGAGGGCCTCGCGTCGCACGAGCGCCAGACCCGCATGATCGCCGAGGGCGCGCGCACGGTCCGTTCCGCCCTCGCCCTGGCTCGGCGCCACCGGGTGAGTCTGCCGATCTGTGAAGAGGTCGGCGCGGTGCTGTTCGAAGGTAAAGCGCCGGCGGCCGCGCTGACCGCGCTGCTCGGTCGGGCGCCGACGCGTGAGGATGGCTGATGCCTGAGCTCAGGAAGGACCCGGTGGTCGGGCGCTGGGTCATCATCTCCACGGAGCGGGCCCGGCGTCCCACGGACTTCCAGCGCGATCCCGTGCGCCCGCGCGGAGGTGACTGTGTCTTCTGCGAAGGCAACGAGAGCAAGACGCCGCCGGAGATCATGGCGATCCGCCCTCCCGGCGGCGAGCCGAACGGTCCGGGCTGGAGCTATCGCATCGTCCCCAACAAATTCCCAGCGCTTCGCATCGAAGGCGACCTGGAGCCGAGCGGCGAAGGGCTGTTCGACCGGATGAACGGGGTGGGCGCGCACGAGGTGGTGATCGAGACGCCGGACCACTACGCCACGCTCGCCACCATGCCTGTGGACGCGTTGGCCGACGTGCTCCTGGCGTTCCGCGACCGCATGCTCGATCTGAAGAAGGACCCGCGCCTCGAATACGCCCTCGTGTTCAAGAACCATGGGGAAGCCGCGGGGGCGTCGCTCGAGCATCCCCACTCGCAGCTCATCGCGACGCCGATCATTCCGGTCATGGTGATGGAGGAGCTGGAAGGCTCCGCGCGCTACTGGCAGATGAAGGAACGCTGCGTGTGGTGCGACATCGTGCGCCAGGAGCAGCGGAGCCGGCAGCGCGTGATTCTCGAGGGCCACGGCTTCGCGGTGCTCGCGCCCTTCGCGCCTCGTTTTCCCTTCGAGACGTGGATCCTGCCGGTCCACCATCGCGCGGCGTTCGAGGAATCCGAGGAGGACGAGCTGCGTGGTCTCGCGACGATCCTGGGCGAGTTCATGCGGTCGCTCGCGCGCACGCTCAACGAACCGCCGTTCAATTTCATGCTGCACACGGCCCCGCTCCACCAGACGGGCCTCGACTACTTCCACTGGCACCTGGAGATCATCCCGAAGCTTGCGCAGGTGGCGGGATTCGAGTGGGGAAGCGGGTTCTTCATCAATCCGTTGCCGCCCGAGTCCGCCGCCGCCGCGCTTCGCGGTGAGGCCGGGTGACACGCGGTGCCGAGGAGGCGTGGTAGAATCCGTGACGCGCGGGAATAGCTCAGTGGTAGAGCACGACCTTGCCAAGGTCGGGGTCGCGGGTTCGAATCCCGTTTCCCGCTCCAGTTTTCATCATCGATCCTGCGCTGTCGCAGGGCGGCGTACCCAAGTGGTTAAGGGAGCGGACTGCAAATCCGCGATGCGGCGGTTCGAATCCGCCCGCCGCCTCCAGTTTCTCGCCGCTCCCACCGCCGCCCTTTTCGGGGCGGCGGTGGCGTGACCGTCGCCGCGATTTCGGGGGCGTGGCGGAACTGGCAAACGCTGGGGACTTAAAATCCCTCGTCCGCGAGGACTTGCAGGTTCGAATCCTGCCGCCCCTACCAGTAACATCGCGGGCCCCCGGGCTTTGCCCGCCCGCGATGGTGCCGCCGCCCGCGATGTCAGTGGTAGCGATCCCCGCCTGAAGTTCGCGATCCCGAAGAGCGCGGCATGGAGAAATTCGCTCCGGCACGCTATCTTACTGGCACATGTCGTCACCCGGCGCTATCGCGTTCCAGATCGGTCCTCTCGTGGTTCGCTGGTACGGCATCCTGATGGCGACCGCCATCGTGATCGGGCTCTGGCTCACGCATCGCGAGGCGAAGAAGCAGGGGCTGCCCGCCGACGACATCATCAGCGCGGGCCAGTGGGCCATCCTCGCCGGCCTCGTGGGTGCCCGCGCGTACGAAGTCATATTCAACTGGGACTACTACGGCCGGTTCCCGTCGAAAATCCTGGCGGTGTGGGAGGGCGGACTCGCGATCCACGGCGGACTCATCGTGGGCCCGCTGGTTGCCGTGGTCCTGGCCAGGCGCTGGAAGTTTTCCATCTTGCGCGGCCTCGACGTGGCGGCACCGAGCGTGATCCTTGGGCAGGCGATCGGGCGGTGGGGAAACTTTTTCAACGAAGAGGCGTTCGGCGGTCCGACAGACCTGCCGTGGAAGCTCTACATCTCACCGGGACACCGGCCGCCGGGCTTCGCGCGATTCGACTTCTTCCATCCGACGTTTCTCTATGAGTCGCTCTGGGACCTTGGCGTCTTCGTCGTTCTGGTGCTGTGGCTGCGCGGGTGGTTTCGTCGCCAGCCGGGCGCTCTCTTCTTCGCCTACATCGGTCTCTACTCCGTGGGGCGCTTCCTGATCGAATCCGTCCGCCTCGACAGCTTCTGGCTGGGATCGTTTCGCGTAGCCCAGCTTGCGAGTGTCGCGGGTGTCGCTGTCGCCATCGCAGGACTCGCGTGGGCGTGCTGGCGAGCAGCGGCGGAGGCCGCACCCGGCCCATCGGGGTGATCAGAGGCCGAGAGGCCAGATGCTACACTGGTCACGATGTCCAAAACACTGCAGAAGAAAGCCCAGTCGCTCCTCGCCGACGAGGAGGGCACCATCGTCAAGGACTGGGGCGGCAAGGTCACGATCGCGCTCGTCTATCCCAACACCTACGCCGTCGGGATGTCGAACCTCGGCTTCCAGACGATCTACTGGCACCTCAATCAGCGGCCCGACGTCGTCTGCGAGCGCGTCTTCCTCGCCGATCACGAAGACCAGTCGGAGCGGAAGCGCACGGACGCGGTGCCGCTGTCGCTCGAGTCGGGTCGGCCGCTGACCGATTTCCACATCGTCGGCTTTTCGGTCACCTACGAGGGTGACTACCTCAACGTGCTCCGGCTCCTCGGTGAGGCGGGGATTCCCGCCCGCGCGGAGGCGCGGCGCCCGCACGATCCGATCGTGCTGATGGGTGGGGTCTGCGCCTTCTCCAATCCCGAGCCCATCGCGCCGTTCATGGACCTGATCGCGGTGGGCGAGGGCGAAGAGCTGATCCACGAGCTGGTCGACGCGTACCGCGCGGCGTCCGATCGCGACGGCTTCCTGACGCGGGCGGCGACGATCGAAGGCATCTACGTTCCGTCGTCCTACGACGTCCGGTACGCGCCCGACGGCACGATCGCCGGGGTGACGCCGGAGACGATCATCGGCAAGCGGCGGCTCCGCGACGTCAACGCGTTCGAGACGATCTCGCTCGTGAAGACGCCGCACGCCGAGTACGGCCACATGGCGCTCGTCGAGGTGGGCAAGGGGTGCGGGCGCGGCTGCCGCTTCTGCCTCGAAGGCCAGGTCTATCGCCCGGTGCGGCATCGCAGCGTGGACGCGCTGCGCGAGACGATCGGCAAGCTGGCGAAGGAGTCGAAGCGCGTGGGCCTCGTCGGCGCGTGCGTGTCCGACTACCCGTGGATCGGCGACTTGATGGACGTCGTCGAGGAGGCAGGCATGGAGCTGTCGATCTCCTCCCTGCGCGCCGACAGCCTGAGCGACAAGCTGGTGGCGTCGCTTGCCCGCGGTGGCCATCGCACGCTGACGGTCGCGCCGGAGGCGGGGACGGAACGGCTGCGTGCGGTGATCCGCAAGTCGATCTCCGACGAGCAGATCCTCGGCGCGTGCGACATGCTGCGCCGGCACGGCATCCCGAACCTCAAGTGCTACTTCATGATCGGCCAGCCCACCGAGACGATGGAGGACGTCGAAGCGATCCCCGAGCTTGCCGCACGCATGCTCGTGCGGTTGCGGGCGCTCGATCCCGGCGGGAAACCGTTCGGGCGGCTGACGCTGTCGATCTCGTCGTTCGTCCCGAAGCCGTGGACGCCCTTCCAGTGGGCTCGGTTCGACGGGGCCACGTCCCTTCAGAAGAAGCTCGAGGTCATCAAGCATGGCGCGCGGCCCCTCGGCACCGTGCGCGTGCTGCACGAGAACCCGCGCGAGGCGGCACTGCAGGCGCTGCTCGCGCGCGGCGATCGCCGGGTGG
>JBGOTH010000027.1:0-13313 GCA_041476345.1 Methylomirabilia bacterium | reverse complement strand
TCCTGCTGCCAGATGCGCAGGACCTCGCCCCGCATCTGGAGGCGCGTCAGCGAGTCGAGCGCGCCCAGCGGCTCGTCCATGTAGATGATGTCCGGTGACACGGCGAGCGCCCGCGCGACGGCGACCCGCTGCTTCATTCCGCCCGAGAGCTCGGCCGGGTAGGACTTTTCGAAGCCCTTGAGCCCGACGAGATCGACATAGTGCTGGATGATCCGGGACTGCTCCTTCTTGTCCTTGTTCTGCAGCCCGAGCGCGACGTTGTCCCACACCGAGGCCCAGGGGAAGATGCCGTACTCCTGGAACACGAATATCCGCCGCGAGTCGGGGCCACGCACGGGTTCTCCGTCGATCTCGACGGTGCCCGACGTGGGCACGTCGAAGCCGCCGACGATGTTGAGCAGCGTCGACTTGCCGCACCCCGACGGCCCGAGCAGCGCCACGAACTCTTCGGAGGCCACGGCCGCGCTCACCTCGGAGAGAGCCGGGACCTCGTGGCCGCGCCGATCGGCATAGACCTTCGACACGCGCTCGATGACGACGCGCACGTCAACCGTCCGTCCGGAGGCGGAAGCGCTGGATCTTGCCCGTCGCGGTCCTGGGAAGCTCGGCGACGAACGACACGATCAGCACGCGAGCGCCGATCCCGACGTCGAAGTCGGCGAGCGCGTTGCCCCATCGATCCGCGGCGCCGGCGACCTCCGCCCACGTGACGGACCGTTCGCGGAAGCGATGTGCGGTGCCGGCGCCGCGCCCCTCGGCGAGATGGCGATCGACGAAGAACGTCGCGGCGTTGAACACGGAGGCCACGTTAGCATGAGGGCCATGACGCTGTGGACGGTGGGCCATTCCACGCGCTCCCTCGACGAGTTGGTCGAGCTCCTCCGCGCGCACGCGATCGACACCGTCGTCGACGTGCGCACGGTACCGCGCTCCCGCCGCCATCCGCAGTTCGAGAAGGACGCGCTCACGGAGAGCCTGCCGCAGGCCGCCATCGCGTACACCCACATGCCGGGGCTCGGCGGGCTCCGCAAGCCTCGGAAGGATTCGCCCAACACGGGCTGGCGAAACGACGGCTTTCGCGGTTACGCGGACTACATGCGAACGCCCGACTTCGGGCGCCACCTCGTCGCGCTGGTGAAGCTGGCGATCGGCCGGAGGATCGCCATGATGTGCGCGGAAGCGGTTCCCTCGCACTGCCACCGTTCGCTGCTGTCGGACGCGCTCGTCGTGCACGGCGTCGACGTCCTGCACATCGAAGGTCTCGACACGACGTCACCTCACGTGCTGACGCCATGGGTCGTGCGCGACGGCATCCGGCTCACGTATCCGCCCGCGCAGGGCGAGCTGCCGCTCTAGCTACGCGACCGGGCGACCGAGGACGTCGCCGGCGATCCGGCGCTTGACGAGCTGCCCGTCCTTCACGTCACCGAGGAGCTTGCCGCTCTCGACGATGACCTTGCCGCGGAGGATCGTCGTCACCGGCCATCCCGTTACGTTCCAGCCCTCCCACGGGCTGTAGTCGCTGACGTGAAAGTCCGCCTTGGTGAGCGGACGGCGGATCGTGGGATCGATGAAGACGATGTCCGCGTCGCTGCCCGGCGCGAGCGCGCCTTTCTTCGGATAGAGACCGAGAATCTTCGCCACGTTGGTCGACGTCACGTTCACGAAGCGCTCGAGCGACATCCCTCGCTTGCCGACGCCTTCCGTGTAGACGATGCCCATGCGCGCCTCGGCGCCGAGGTTGCCGCCGGTGACGTCCTCGATCGTCTTGCCGCGCAGCTTCAATTCGAGCGACGTCGGGAACTCGTCGGTGGCGGTCGCGGAGACGCCGTCGGTGACGAGGCCGCTCCACAGCGCGTCCTGGTCTTCCTTCCACTTGGCCGACGGGTACGTGTGATAGCAGAAGCCCTGCGGCTTCTTGTAGTCATCCGCTGTAAAACACGCGTAGTGATGCAAGGTCTCCGCGTAGATCGGCAGGCCTCGCGCGCGTCCCTCGCGCACGGCCTCGACGCCCTCGAGGGCGGACGTGTGGACGAAGTACACGGCGGCGCCGGTCGCTTCCGCGAGCGTGATCGTGCGGCGGAACGCCAGCTTCTCCGAGAGCTTCGTGTGGACGTAAGGCAGGTTCGCGCCCTCCATCCGCTTGTCCTCGCGGAACTTCTCGTAGTTGAACGAAACGAGGTCCTCGTCCTCCGCGTGCACGACCATGATGCCGCCCCCATCGCGCACGAGCTGCATGACGTGGCCGATGCGGCCGAAGTCCAGCCGGTACGGCGGCCGCTTCGGATGCTCCGGCAGCACGTTGACGGTGAAGACTTTGAAACTTGGAAATCCTTGTTGTATTGCCTCTGGAATTTGATCGAAGGTCCTGATCGGCAGGCGGCCCTGGAGCGCCACGTGGAACGAGTAGTCGTTGTACGAGTTGCCCTTCCAGCGCGACGCGCGCTGCTCGATGGCCGCGCCGAGGTCGAGCTGGTTCGGCCGGACGAAGCAGAAGTCCACGTGCGTCGTGGTGCCGCCGAACACCATCCCGCGCGAATCGTCCTCGGGCCCCAGCGTGAAGAACTGCTCGTCGGGGAACATCCCCACGAAGTGCGCGAGGTGCGTGTGCGGCTCGACGCCGCCGGGGACGACGATCTTCCCGGTGGCGTCGATCACGCGGCCCTCCCCGGGCAGCGTGCCCGGCGCGGCGATCGCCGCGATGCGCTCGCCCTGCACGCCGATGTCCCAGAGCCCGGCGCCCTGGGGGGTCACCACCTGTCCACCGCGGATCACCATGTCGAGCACAGGTCTCTCCTCTTATCTGACGGTTGTGGCGAGCTTCGTCAGCTCGCGGATGTCCTTCAGCGTGTCCAGCCGATCGACCACGGCCACCATCTTCTTCGCGCGCGTCGCGCCGATCGCCGGCGCCGCGAGCGTCATGAATTTCGCGACGCGCTCCGCGCGATCCGGCGGGTCCGTCGCGTCACCGTGGACGACACGCGTTTCGGCGGCGAGCGTGCGCCCGTCGCGGAGCGCGATGGCCACGCGCGCGGTCACGCCGTCGCCGCGAATCGCCATCGCGTCGTCGCCCTGCACCGTCACGCGCGCGGCGAGGCCTTCGATGTCGTCGTCCTCCCGCACGTCGTCGAAGAACGAATCGACGAACGTATCGCGCCGGACAACCGCCGCCGCCACCGCGTACGGAATCGAGAACTTGGCGGCGAGCATGTTGGCCGGCTCGGGATTCGCCATGCGCGTGACGAACGGAATGGACGTGACCGTGATGCCGGCGACGTCCGTGTGGGCGACGGGCGTCTCGCGCAGCAGCCGGTGCACGGCATCGAGCGCGGGGTGGTTGTAGTAGCAGCACGCGTGGAACTTGAAGTAGTTCCGCTCGATCCGGTAGACGGCGACGCGGTCGTCGTCGCCAACCCCCGCGACGACCGCGTCGGGATCGAACTCGTCGGCGAGGATCGTGCCGTAGACGTCCGCCGGCGCGTCCTCGATCGGCGTGAAACCGCAGTCCAGCAGATGCGTGGCGAGAATCCCCTGGAGCCCCGCGCGACCCGGATAGAGGTTGCGGATCGTCGCGCCCTCGAAGCACGGCGTCCACGTGTTCGCGGGGCTCATGGACGTCGCCAGGTTGATGACGGCGCGCAGCGCGCCGACCTCGTGCCCCAGGAGCCGCGCGACGGCCACCGCGGCGCCGGCGGTGCCCCACGTCCCGTGCGAGTGGACGTTCGGGCGCACGCGCGTGGCGCCGCCGATGCGGGAGGTGACTTCGTAGCCGGCGATCAGCGCCTCGATGAAACGCGGGCCGTCGGCGACGAGCTCCTCGGCGACCGCGAGTGCCGCCGGCAGCACGTGAATGGACGGATGCCCGCCACCCCAGCGATTGCCTTCGTCCACTTCGAGCGCGACACCGGCGGTGCCGTTGGCCAGCGCGGCGAACATCGGCTCCGCTTTCCGCGCGCGGCCGAGCACCGTGGCAGTGCGATTCCCCGAACGCTCGATGGCGAGGTCCGCGAGCTTCTGATTCTCGCCGAGCCGGCTCCCCGCGAGGATCGCGCCCAGGGTGTCGAGCACGACGGCCTTCGCGGCGACGACCGCGCTGTCGCTGAGATCTTCGAAACGCACGCGACGCGCGAGACGAGCGAGGCGATCGAGATAGTTCACAATGCCGCGCCACCGAGCGGCGGCACGATCCCCGTGCGATGGAGAAAGCGGCCGGTACCCGCCGACGGCTCGAGTTTGCCGTTGCGCAACAGCACGTTGCCGCGGAGCAGCGTCATCCACGGCCGCCCGCGCTCCGCCCAACCTTCGTAGAGCGTCCAACCCGCGACGCCCTTGTGATCGGCGACGCGAATCGTCGTCTCCGGCTCGGGGTCGATGATCGTGAGGTCGGCGTCGGCGCCGACGCGAATCGCGCCCTTGCGCGGATAGAGTCCGAAGATGCGCGCCGGATTCTCACCGAGCACGCGCGCCATCCACGTGAGCGGCAGGCCGCGCTTGACCACCCCTTCGCTGTAGACGAGCGGCACGAGCGTCTCGAGCCCGGGGCTGCCGAACGGCACGACCTTGCCGGCGGGGTCGACAAAGATGTTCTTCCACCCGGCTTCCTTCATCTTCTTCGGCCGCGGTGAATGATCGCTGGCGACGTTCGCGATGTGCCCGCGGCTGACGCCGTTCCACAGCGAGTCGCGGTCGGGGCCCTCGGCCGGACGCAGCGGCGGGCCGATCTTCGCGAGCGGTCCCCACGTCTTCATCTCCTGCTCGCTCAGCAGCAAGTACTGCGGGCACGTCTCGGTGAAGACGCGCTGCCCGAGCGCCTGCGCGCGCTTGATGCGCTCGAGGCCGAGGTGGGTCGAGAGGTGCACGACGTACACAGGGGCGCCGGTCAAGGCCCCCATGTGGATGACGCGGTTGATCGCCTCTTCTTCGGTCCAGTCCGGGCACGTCCCGGGGAAATCGGTCGGCGCCACGCGGCCCTCCGCGAGCGCCTTGTCCTCGAGGTACGCGATGACGTCGCCGTTCTCGCAGTGGAACTGCGCGAGCCCGCCGTGGGGGCCGATCACGTCGAGGGCCTTGCAGATGAAGTCGTCGCTGCACATGCGGTCGCCGCGCTTCTTGTACGTCATGAACATCTTGAACGAGGACACGCCCATGCGAATCGCCTCGGGAATGCCGTCGAGCAGCGACAACCGGTTCGGGAGGATGAAGTGGTAGCCGAAGTCGAGCACGCTCGTCTTCTCGTGCTCGGCCTTCTGGCGCTTGATGGACTCTGGCAGCGTCTCGCCGCCCTCCGTCAGCGTGAAGACGAGGATCGTGGTGAGGCCGGCGAGCGCGGCGATCTCGGGCCCGCCGCGCCAGTCGTCGTACTCGGGGCCGAGGTGCACGTGGCAGTCGATCGCACCCGGGAACACGATCTTGCCCCGGGCGTCGATCGTCTCCGCGGCGTCCGGCAGCATGTTCACCGGTCCGAGCGCCGCGATACGTCCGTCCTTGATCGCCACCGCGCCGTCGAAGACGTCGGTCGCCGTGACGATGCGATCGCTGTGGACGACGGTATCGACCCGGTGTGCCGCGCTCATCGGCTCTGCCGAACCGGCTGCGTCACGAGGCCGTAGTGCTCCGGATGGCGCCGGCCGAAGAAGTCCCAGCGCTTGCGCGCGAGTGTCATCGTGTCGAGGTCGATGCGCGCGGTGATCAGCTCGTCGCCGATCGTCGCGGCCTTGGCGAGCACCTGCCCGAACGGATCGCAGATGCAGCTGCCGCCGATGAACTCCACGCCGTCCTCCTTGCCCGCCTTGGCGACGCCGATCACGAAGAGGCTGTTCTCGTACGCCCCGGCGCGCAGCACGAGCTCGTTGTGATCGAGCGCCAGCGGATAGAGCGGCGTGTTGTAGCCGTTGATGATGATCTCCGCGCCCTGCAGGCCGAGCGCGCGATACGACTCCGGGTAGCGCCGGTCCTGGCAGATGTGGACGCCGACCTTTGCCTTCTTCGCGTCGTAGACTTTGAACCCGGTGTCGCCGTACGCGAAGAAGTGCGGCTCGTAGACCATCGCGTGGCCGTCGGGCTTCGTGGTCCCAGGCAAATGCGTCTTCCGGTACTTCTCGAAGATCCTGCCGTCCTCGTCGACGAAGATGGCGGTGTTGTAGCGCTTCGCGCCGTCCTTCTCCGCGTACCCGAGGTGGAAGGCGATCCGCGCCTGCCGCGCCTTCTCGAACAGGGGCTTCGTCGCCTTCGACGGCATCTCGTCCTCGAAGAACTGGTCGGCGTCGTCACGGATCCGCTTCGGGAAATACGGCGTGAGCGCCAGCTCGGGGTACGCGACGATCTCGACGTGCTCCGCGATGGCCTGCTCCATCAGCGCGAGCATGCGCTCGACCATCTGCGCGCGCGTGGTGCCTTCCGGAATTGCGCCGAGCTGGGCGGCGGCGACCTTGACGAGCCTCGACATCGCTACTTCACCACCGTCGGCGACTTCCACTTCACGAGCTTGGGGTCGACCTCCTCGAGCAGCTTCGTGTAGATCACCTGCTCGGCCGGGAACTTCTGCTTGATGCGGTCGAGCGAGAAGAGGAAGCCGATGAACTCCGTCATGCCCTGCTGGATCTTGTCGGTCATCTCCATCGAGTAGATGTTGAGCGCCATGATCTCGCGTGCGAGCGCCTCGTCCATCTTCATCTCGGTGGCCACGATCTTCACCGCCGTCTCGCGGTCCGTGTTGATCTTGGTCGTCGCTTTCTCGAGCGCACGCAGCACGGCCTTCAGCGTGTTCGGGTTCTTCTTCACCATGTCCCCGCTCGCGATGACGCCCGCGTGCACGTGGAGCCAATCCACCTGGCCTTCCTTGCCGGGGATGTAGCTCTTGTTGCCGGTGAAGTAGACCTTGCCGCCCGCCTGCTTGACGGCGTTGAAGGCCCACGGCGCCCACAACGCGACCGCATCGACGTCACCCTTGGCGAGCGCGATGATGGCGTCGGGCGGCGCCAGGTTCACGAACTGGATCTTGTTGAAGTCCGCGCCCATGTCCTTCGTCATGGCCTGGATGGCCATGGTCAGCGAGGCGCCCTTCGGCATGCCGATCTTGAGCTTCTCGATGTCCTTGGGAGTGCGGACGATCTCCTGGCCCTTCTTGCCGAGCACGATCTGCTGGGTCCCCGCGATGTCGCTCTGCGGCGCGATGTTGTAGATGAGCTGGCCGCTTCCCGCGATCGGAACGACCATCGTCGCCGTCGCGGTGCCGAGGTGGATGTTGCCGGCACCCCACATCGACGGCAGCTCCGGCCCGTTGATGTACCAGCGCGGGTTGACCTTGATGCCCTCGGCCTGGAAGTAGCCCAGCTTGTCGGCGACGGCGAACTGCGAGGACATCTGCGCGTCGCGCACGAGCCACGCGTCGATCTCCGTGAGCTCGGGCTTCTGCGCGTGAGACGGCGCAACCATTCCGAGGACGAACAGGAGGGCGGCCAGGAACGTACGCATGGAAAGACTCCCCTTTCGACTCATGAACATTTGACCGTCATGGACGGTCAAGGTTAAGGAAGCGCCGCTCCGCGACGAGCAGGAGCGCGTTGACGAGCGACCCGAGGAGCCCGAGCACGAGGGCTCCCATGACGATCTGCGGCGGATTGAAGAACGTCCGTCCCTCCATGATCAGGTTCCCGAGCCCGGCGTCGGCCCCGATGAACTCGGCGCCCACGATGACGAAGAGCGCCAACCCGAAGCCGAGCCGCAGCGCCACGATGATACCCGGCAGCGCGGCGGGAAGCATGACCCGGCGCAGCAGGTCCGTCCGGGTCGCGCCGAGGCTCGCGGCGGCGCGCAGCAGCATGACGTCGACCCGCAGGACGCTCGCGGCCACGCCGATGAACATCGGGAAGAACGTCGTGTAGGCGATGAACGCGACCTTCGAGCCCTCGCCGAGCCCGAACCACACGAGGAACATCGGCAGGAACGCGAGCGGCGGGATCGGCCGCACGAACTCGATCACGGGCTCGAGCATCGCTCGGAGCGGCCCGCACACTGCCGCGAGCACGCCGAGGGCCAGCGCGGCGCCGGCGGCGACCGCAAAGCCTTCCGTCACCCGCGCGAGCGACGTCAGAAGGTTCCGGGGCAGGCTCCCGTCCCGGAGCGCGGCGAGGGTCGTGGACGCGACGTCACCCGGCGTCGGCAGCAACACCGGGTTGGTGATCTCGATCACGCGGTTGCCGTAGGCGAGGGCCGCCCACGCAACGACCACGGTGAGCAATGCCCACACGCGGGTCTTCATTCGTGCACCGTTGGACCTTGACGGCCATGGCCGTCAATTGTTTTCGCGACCTCTTCCTTCACCACGCGCGTGATCTCGCTCTCGTAGTGCGTGAACTCCGGCGCGAAGCGATCACGGACCTCCGGGAGCGTGATGTCGAACACCTGCTTGATCCGCCCCGGCGCCGACGTCATCACCACGACCCGATCGGCGAGGTACACGGCCTCGCGGATCGAGTGCGTGACGAAGATCACGGTCTTGTGCTCCAGGCGCTGGATACGCGACAGCTCGTCCTGCAGCACCTCGCGCGTCTGGGCATCCAGCGCGCCGAACGGCTCGTCCATCAGGATGATCGCGGGATCGTTCGCGAGCGCGCGCGCGATGGCGACGCGCTGCTTCATGCCGCCCGAGAGCTGCGTCGGGAACTTCCCCGCATGCGCGCTCAGCCCCACCAGGTCGAGATAGCGGGCGACCGTGCGCCGCCGCTCGTCCGCCGCGGTCCCCTTGAGCTTGAGCCCGAACTCGACGTTGCCGGCCACCGTGAGCCACGGGAACAGCACGTACTCCTGGAACACCACGCCGCGGTCGGCGCCGGGGCCGTCGACCGGATGCTCGTCGACGAGGACGCGCCCGGTGGTGGGCGCGAGGAAGCCGGCGACGATGTTGAGCAGCGTGGATTTGCCGCAGCCCGAAGGGCCGAGCAGACAGAGGAGCTCGTGCTCGGCCACGTCGAGGTCGACACCGGCGAGCGCGGCCGCCGCGCCTCCGAACGCCTTCGACACGCCGACGATCCGGATCTTCGGCGTCACAAATACTGCCAGCGGAGCACACGGCGTTCGACGAGACGAACGAGCGCATTGCCGCCATAGCCCAGGAGCCCGAGGAGCACGGCGGCGCCGAGCATCTGCGGCACGAGGAAGAAGCTCCGCCCGTCGTTGATCAGAAAGCCGAGGCCCTGCTCGGCGCCGATGAACTCGGAGATGACGATGACGAAGAACGACAACGCGACGCCGAGCCGGATCCCGACGAGGATGTCGGGCAACGCCGCGGGCAGGATCACACGAACGAAGAGCTGCGACGGCCGGGCACCGAGGCTCTGCGCCGCGCGCACGAGAAGCGGATCGAGCCGGCGCACGGCATGCACGGTGGTGAGGAAGGTCGGGAAGAACGTCGCGTACGTGATAAAGCCGACCTTCGAGCCTTCGCCGATTCCGACCCACACGAGGAAGAGGGGCAGCATCGCGAGGGGCGGGATCGGTCGCAGCAGCTCGACGACCGGCTCGAGGATGTTCCGCACGAGGCGGACATGCCCGGCGAGCAGGCCGAGGACGATCGCGAGCGCGGCGCCGGTCGAGAAGCCGATCGCCACGCGCTGGAGCGTCGCGGCGACGTGGCCCCAGAGCTGCCCCTTCACGGCGAGTGTCCACAGCGCGTCCGCGATCATCCAGGGGCCGGGCAGGAAGATCGGATTGAACAGCTTCGCGACGACGACCACGCCGGAGACGAGGCTCCAGAGGGCGAGAAAACCGAGCACGGCGGCGAGCTTGAGACGTATGGCGCGGCGGCGGGAGAGCGCGGGGCCGCGGAAGCCCCACTCCATCAACTCGGGCAGCGTGCTGATCAGTTCCATTTCACGATCTCGTGCATCGCGGCACGCAGGTTCGTCCGCGCGTTGTCGAGGTACGGATGGACGGCCAGGGTGCGACGAAAGCACTCGGCGGCCTCCTGGTACTCGCCGAGCGCCATGTGACAGAGACCCTGGCCGGAGAGCGCGCCAAAGTGATGCGGGTTGCGGGCGAGCGTCTCCCGGCAATCCGCGATCGACCCCGCATAGTCCTTCGCGAGATACCGCACGGTCGCGCGCTTGTTCCAGCCTTCCGCGAAGTGCGGCGCGCCCTCGATCACGCGGACGAAGAGCCGCGTCGCCTCGTCGATGTCCTGACGCTGCATCGCGTCGATTCCGTTGCGCAGGAGCTCGTCGACCCGTGGGTCACCGGAGCGGTGCCACATCTCCCACAGCGTGGCGGCCGCGCGCGCGGCACGCACGGGGTCACCCCCGCGCAGCGCCGCGAGCGCCTCAGGCTCGGTCATGCCTCGCGGCGCGTGGCGATGAACGTCCGGTGCGAGGCGCGGAGCTGCTCCTGGTGGCCGATGGCAAAGCCCGCCTCGTGGAGCAGCCACTGCCAGTCCTCGATCGTGTACTTGTTGTGCGCGGGAAACAGACGAAACCCGCGCCGGGACTCGTTCTCTCCGAGCACGTCTCGACGCCACGCCAGATACGTGGGGAGCGGCTGCCGAATCCAGTCGTGCAGCAGGAAGATTCCTCCCGGGACGAGGACACGCCGAATCTCCGCCAGCACGGGCAGCGGCTCGTCGAGGACGTGCAGCACCGATGACATGCTCACCAGGTGCACGCTCCGCGCGGCGTGCGGTAGCGGTTGCGTGGTCACGTCGTGGAGGGCGAACGTCGGCGTTGCGCCGGTGTACGACAGCTGCCGCCCATGCGTAATCATCGCCGGCGTGACGTCGTATCCAAAGAGCGTCGCCGCCGGAAAGCGCTCGCCGACGTCACGCAGAAGAAGACCGGGGCCGCAGCCCAGATCGATCATCACCGGGTTCGGTGGCAGATGCGGCGCCACGTGCGCGGCGAACAACGTCCAGTAGGCTTCTCCAAAACGTTCCGGGTGCGTCGCGATCATCCGCTGGAGCAGCTCGTCGTCCGAGGCCCCGCCGAGCGATTGGTGCGTCGGCATCAGGCCCTCACTTGCCCTTCAGCTTCACGTCCTCGTACGGAGCCGAGAACGCCCAGCCGGTGATGAGCCCGAGGCCGGACTCCGCCACCCGCGGCCCGTGCGCGTGGATGAAGCCGAGCTCCCAGATCGGCCCGTACATGGCCTTCTCGTACACGAGCTGCTGGATCCGGTGCAGCATTGTCTCGCGTCTCTTCCGGTCGAGCTCGCCGGCCTGCTCTCTGACCAGTCCGTCGATGTCGGGATAGCCTCCGTAGGCATAGGGACCGCTCGAGGCGACGAAGGTCTCGAGGCGAATCGCCGCGTTCCCGAAAGCGCCGCTGAGGCTGTAGATGACGTTCTTCAGCTTCTTCTCCTGGTACGACTTGAAGAAGCCAGCCCGCTCGAGCGGTCTGAGCCGGAGCCGGATCCCCGCGGCCTGCAGATACCCGATCAGCGCCTCGCCCATCGTGGCGGTCGCGGCGTCACACCAGAGGTCCCCGGCGTCGAAGCCTTGCGGGTAGCCGGCCTCGGCGAGAAGCTGCTTCGCCTTCGCGGGATCGTAAGCGTACGCGGGCGGCTGCCAGAAGAAGTCGAAGCTCGCGGGGATGACGCTCCAGGTGATCCTCGAGAATCCGAGCGTGAGCGCGTCGTTGACGGCCTGGCGGTTCATCGCATGGTTGGCGGCCAGGCGCACCCGCTTGTCCGCCCACGGCGACTTCGGATCCCATTGGTCGGCGAAGACGAGCCAGTGGGTGGACACGATCGGGGTCGGCTTCAGCGTCAGCCCGGACGTGCGCCGGACCTCCTCGGCCAGCTCGCCCTGGAGCAGGTAGACGACGTCCGCCTCGCCGCGCTTGAGCATGGCGAGACGCGTGGCTTCGTCGGGGACCGACCTGAAGACCAGCCGCTTCACGCTCGGGACTTTCCGCCAGTACTGCTCGAACGATTCCAGCGTCAGCTCCACGCCCGGCGTGAACGAGCGGAACTTGTACGGGCCGGCGCCGATCGGCGCCTTCTTGAAGCCGTCGTCGCCGACCTTCTCGAGGTAGTTCTTCGGCACGATCCACCCGGCTCCGGTGGCGAGGCTCCCGTAGTAGGTCATGAAGTCGGGCCAGGGCGCCTTCAACCGGAAGCGCACCCGCTGCGGATCGGCGATCTCCACCGCCGCGACTTTTTCCTTCAGGAGCTTGTTCGCGGCGCCGCGATACCGCTCGAAGGAGAACTTCACGTCCTCGGCGGTGACGGGCTCGCCGTTGTGGAACCGCGCGCCGCGGCGCAACACGAACTCGTAGACGAGCCCGTCCTTCGTCAGGCTCCACGATTCGGCGAGGCTCGCGGCCATGGCATTGCCCGGCATCGGCTTCACCAGGGCGTCGTGCAGCGCGTAGAGGATCATGAACGGCGTGCCGATCCCCGGAGTCTCCGCCGGATCGAACCAGGTCGGGGCGAGCGAAATGTGGACGGCCCAGGTCATCTGCCCCTCGGACGCCGCGGTAGCGGGCGGCGCACCGAAGACCACGATCAGCAGGACGAGTGTCAGGGTCACGAGGCCTCGGGAGGTCTTCATGGGACGCCTCCTTGCGCGGGTCTGCGTCCGTACGCCACTCGCGGAGGGCCCGGATTTATTCCGGGCCCGGAGCGCGGGGGCTTGGGGGGCCCGTCACGGGCCCCCCATGTCATTAGAAGCCGAGCGGCTCGGTCACGCGCGTCCAGCGCCCGCCCTTCACCACCGCGAGGAACGACGAGCTCGCGCCCTGGTGCTTGGTGGCGCTGAAGCTCGCTTCCGGCCCGTTGAAGATGTCTTTGTAGCTCTTGATCGACTCCATCGCCTTCACGAAGTTGTCGAGCGTCAGGTCCTTGCCCGCCTTCTCCAGCCCGACGACGGTCAGGTCGGCGGCCACGTGGCCATAGACGGCGCCAATGTTCGGGTCGTTCTTGTAACGCTCCTTGTAGCGATCGAACCACGCCTGCGCCGTCGCGCTCAGGTGGTCGCGATACGGAAAGTCCGTCAGCCCCATCGCGTAGAGGCCTTCCGTCACGCCGCCCTGCGCCCCGGCCACGAACCCGTCGTAGCTCGCCGCCGACCCGAGGAAATCGACGTCCGTCCAGCCGATCTTGCGCGCCGTCGCGTACGGCACGATGGTGTCGCGCACGATGGTGCCCAGCACGACGAGCTCGCAGCCCGCCGCCTTGAGCTTCGTGATCGGCGCGGTGAAATCCTGGTCCGTCGGCTTGTGGCTCGTCGTCTCCACCACGCGCAGCTTCATCTTCTCGGCCTGCAGCTGGACGCCGTCGAGGACTTCCTTGCCGAAGTCGGTGTCCTGGTACATCACGCAGAGGGC
>JBGOTH010000026.1:0-13490 GCA_041476345.1 Methylomirabilia bacterium | reverse complement strand
GGCATGGATCGTAGACGTTTCCTGACCGTCACCGCGACCGGCGCCGCCGTCGCCACGACCGGCATCGAAGGCATTCTCGCCGCCGGTCGGGCGCCCGCGTTCGCGCAGGGCACCAAGCTGCACATCACGCGCTGGGTCGACTTCATTCCGGCCTGCGATGTCGAGCTGAAGAAGCAGGCGGAGGAGGCGTCGAAGACGCTCGGCGCCGAAGTGCAGTTCGAGTTCATCAACGCGAACGACCTGCAGCCTCGGATCACCGCGGCCATCCAGTCGCAGAGCGGTCCCGACATCATCCACATGCTCCACAACTGGCCGCACCTCTACGCGAACGGCCTCGTCGACGTGACCGACGTGGCGGAGTGGCAGGCCAAGGAGCAAGGCGGCTTCTACGGGCAGTCCGAGCAGTACGCGAAGGTGAGCGGCAAGTTCCTGGCGCTCCCGCACACCATCGTGCCGGGCCTCATCGCCTACCGGAAGTCGTGGCTCGCCGAGGTCGGCGCCACCACGTTCCCCAAGACGTACGAGGAGCTCAGGCAGGTCGGTGCGAAGCTGAAGAAGAAAGGGCATCCGATCGGCCAGACGCTGGGACACACGTTCGGCGACGCGCCCGCGTGGGCGTATCCCCTCCTGTGGAACTTCGGCGGGATGGAGACGGACAGGAGCGGCAAGACGGCGCTCGACAGCAAGGCCTCGCTGGAGGCCGTGAAGTACATGGCCGCGCTCTGGAAGGACGCCTGCGACGAAGGCGGCCTCGCATGGGACGACACGAACAACAACCGCGCGTTCCTCGCCGGCGAGATCAGCGCCACCCTGAACGGCGCCTCGATCTACATCGCGGCCAAGCGCGGCCAGGACAAGATCAAGGACGACAAGGGCGAGCCGATGGTGCGTGACATCCAGCACGCGCGTCTGCCGGCGGGACCGGCGGGCTCGTGGAGCTATCACACGGCGTTCGCACACGGCGTGATGAAGTACACGAAGAACGTGAAGCTCGCGAAGGACTTCCTCAAGTGGATGCACGGCGTCGGGCCGTACGGGCGGTGGTTCGAGGTGGCGGAGGGCTTCGCCGTCGGCGCCACCAAGCATTGGGAGCGCCATCCGCTCTGGAACACCATCGACGAGCCGATGAAAGGCTTCCGCACGGCGCCGGACAACTCCCGCGTGATCGGCTTCGCCGGTCCACCATCGGCGAAGGCCACCGAGGCGTATACCAAGTACATCATCGTGGACATGTTCGCCAAGGGTGTTTCGGGCAAGCCGGAGGACGCGGTGAAGTGGGCGGCGAGTGAATTGAAGAAGATCTACGGGGGATAACCGAACACCGCGTCATGCAGCGCCGACACACCGAAATCGCCAAGGAGGACGTTGTGATGGAGACTTCGAACCCGCTGCACCGCCGCACGTTTCTGCAGACGACGGGCGCCGGGCTGGGCGCGATCCTCGCGTCCCGCACGGCGCCCGCGTTCGCGCAGGGCACGAAGCTGAACATTCTGCGCTGGGTCGACTTCATTCCCGCCTGCGACGTCGAGCTGAAGCGCCAGGCGGGTGACGCGTCGAAGGCGCTCGGGGCGGAGGTGCAGTTCGAGTTCATCAACGGCAACGACCTGCAGCCGCGCATCACGGCCGCCGTCCAGTCGCAGGCCGGGCCCGACGTCATCATGATGCTGCACAACTGGCCGCACCTCTACGCGAACGCCCTCGTCGACGTCACCGACCTCGCGGACTGGCAGGGCAAGGACCAGGGCGGCTACTACAACCAGGCCCAGGCTGCCGCGCACGTGGGCAAGCAGTGGCTGGCCCTGCCGCACGGCATCGTCGGCTTGCAGATCGCCTACCGGAAATCGTGGCTCAACGAAGTCGGGGCCAGCGCGTTCCCGAAGACGTACGAGGACCTGCGACAGCTCGGAATGAAGCTGAAGAAGAAGGGCCACCCAATCGGCCAGACCCTCGGCCACACCTTCGGCGACGCGCCCGCGTGGTGCTACCCGCTCCTGTGGAACTACGGCGGCGCCGAAACGGACAAGAACGGCACGACCGCGCTCGATAGCAAGGGAACGGTCGAGTCCGTGAAGTTCATGCAGGCATTCTGGAAGGATGCGTGCGACGAAGGCGGCTTCGCCTGGGACGATACCAACAACAACCGCGCCTTCCTCGCCGGCGAGATCAGCGCCACGCTCAACGGCGCCTCGATTTACATCGCCGCCAAGCGCGGACAGGACAAGATCAAGGACGACAAGGGCGAGCCGATGGTGCGCGACATCGACCACGCGCCGATCCCCGCGGGGCCCGCGGGCTCCGTCGCCTACCACGTGGCGTTCTCGCACGCGGTGATGAAGTACGGCAAGAACCAGAAGCTCGCCAAGGATTTCCTGAAGTGGCTGCACGGCAAGGAGCAGTTCTCGAAGTGGTTCCAGGTCGCCGAGGGCTTCTCCGTCGGCTCCACGAAGTACTGGGAGCAGCACCCGCTCTGGACCACGATCGACGCGCCCATGAAGATCTACCGGCAGGCGGCCGCGTCCTCCCGCATGTTCGGCTACGCGGGGCCGCCGTCAGCCAAGGCCACGGAGGCGTATTCGAAGTACGTCATCGTGGACATGTACGCGAAGGCGTGTCAGGGCATGAAAGCCGAGGACGCCGTGAAGTGGGCGGCCGGTGAGCTCAAGAAGATCTACGGGTAGGGTGTGAAGAAACCGATCTCGGGGGGCGCGGGAAGCGCGGCGGACGTCGTCGCGCTTCCCCGCCCCGGCACCTCCGCGGGGCCCGCCGGGCTCACGCGCTTCCTCGAAAGCGAACGGCTCCTCGCCGCGATGCTCCTGACCCCCACCATCAGCTTGCTCGGTGTGTTCATCGCGTATCCGTTCGTGATGGGCGTGTGGCTTTCCCTGTCGGATACGAGCGTAGGCAACATCGGCCACTTCGTGGGGCTGAAGAACTTCGTGAAGGCGTGGAACGACTCGATCTTCCGGACGGCCTTCTGGAACACGTCCTTCTACACGTTCTGGGCGACGATCTTCAAGCTCACCCTCGGCATGTGGCTGGCCGTCCTCCTGAACCGCAACTTTCGGGGCAAGCGGCTCGTCCGCTCGTCGATGCTGCTGCCCTTCATCGTCCCGACCGTGCTCTCCACCTTCGCCTGGCGCTGGATGTTCGATCCGACCTTCAGCGTGCTGAACTGGCTGCTCTATCGGGGCGGGTTCATCACCACCAAGCTCCCGTTTCTCTCCGACGGCGTGTACGGGATGTGGTGCGCGATCGTCGTCAACACGTGGCGCGGCATGCCGTTCTTCGCCATCACGCTGCTGGCGGGGCTGCAGACGATCAGCTCCGATCTCCACGAGGCCGCCTCCCTCGACGGCGCCAACGGCTGGAAGCGCTTCTGGCACGTGACGTGGCCGCTCCTCAAGCCCGTCACGGTGGTGGTCGTCGTGTTCTCGATCATCCAGACGTTCTCGGACTTCCAGCTGATCTACGTGCTGACCGGCGGCGGTCCCGCGAACTCGACGCACCTGCTCGCGACCTACGCCTATCAGATCGGCGTCGCGACAGGCCTCCTGGGTGAGGGCGCCGCGATCTCGTTGTTCATGCTCCCGATCCTGTTCATCGTGGTGTGGGTCCAACTCCGTTACCTGAGAAGGCTCGAGGGCGCCTGATGGTCCTCGAACGACCCTGGAAGAAGTGGGTGTTCTTCTACCTCCCGCTCACCGTCTTCATCATCGGCACGCTGTTCCCCTTCTACTGGATGTTGATCACCGCGATCCGTCCGGACGCGGAGCTCTACCGCTCGTGGCGGGCCGCCACCAACACGCCGTTCTGGACGCTCGCGCCGACGCTGGAGCACTTCCGCGACCTCATGGCGAAGACGTCGTTCCCCACGTGGCTCTGGAACACGTTCTTCATCGCGGTGGTGGCGACGATCATCTCGCTCTTCTGCGGCCTCCTCGCGGGGTACGCCCTGGCCCGGTTGAAGTTCCCCATGGCGGGGACGCTCGGCACGTCGATCTTCGTGACGTACCTGGTGCCGCCGACGCTGCTCTTCATTCCTCTCGCCGACATCATCCGGAACTTCCGGCTCGGCAACACACCGTGGGCGCTGATCCTCACGTACCCGACCTTTCTCATCCCATTCTGCACGTGGCTCCTCATGGGCTACTTCAAGACGATCCCGAAGGAGCTGGAGGAGTGCGCGCGCATCGACGGGGCGACGCGGTTCGGGGCGATGGTCCGCATCATCTTCCCCATCGCCGTGCCCGGCATCCTCTCCGCCGGCATCTTCGCCTTCACGCTCTCGTGGAACGAGTTCATCTACGCCCTCATCTTCCTGTCCTCGCCGGAACAGAAGACGGTCCCGGTCGGCGTCGTGTCCGAGCTGATCCGCGGTGACATCTATTTCTGGGGCCAGCTCATGGCGGGCGCGCTCCTGGGGTCGATTCCGGTCGCGGTCGTCTATTCGTTCTTCGTGGAGTACTACGTCACCGGCCTCACCGGCTCGGTCAAGGGTTGATGTACTATCGCGAAACCCGGGGGATGGCCTCGCGCCGTCGCCCATAGCGCCCGGAGCCCCCGACTCCGGGGAAACCATTGAGGGGGAAGACCACATGGCCCAGGTCGTGATGAAGGCTCTCAACAAGAAGTACGACGAGGTGCACGCCGTCAAGGACGTGAACCTCCACATCCGCGACAAGGAGTTCATGGTCCTCGTCGGCCCGTCCGGCTGCGGCAAGACCACCACCTTGCGCATGGTGGCCGGCCTCGAGGAGATCACGGCGGGCGACATCGTGATCGGCGACCGCGTCGTCAACGACCTGCCCCCGAAGGACCGCGACATCGCGATGGTGTTCCAGAACTACGCCCTCTACCCGCACATGACCGTCTACGACAACATGGCGTTCGGCCTGAAGATGCGCAAGTTCCCGAAGGCGGAGATCCAGAAGCGCGTCCAGGACGCCGCGGACCTCCTCGGCATCGGCGAGCTCCTCAAGCGCAAGCCGCGCCAGCTCTCGGGCGGCCAGCGGCAGCGCGTCGCCGTGGGCCGCGCGATCGTGCGCCATCCACAAGTGTTCCTCTTCGACGAGCCGCTCTCCAACCTCGACGCCAAGCTGCGCGTGCAGATGCGCGTCGAGCTGAAGCGTCTGCACGACCGGCTGGAGACGACGGCGATCTACGTGACGCACGACCAGGTGGAGGCCATGACGCTGGGCGACCGGGTCGTCGTCATGAAGGACGGCTGGATCCAGCAGGTCGGCGAGCCGCTCGAGCTGTACGGCAAGCCCGCCAACAAGTTCGTCGCAGGCTTCATCGGCTCTCCCGCCATGAACTTCGCCGACGCGATGGTCGTGGAGGAAGGAAGCGGTCTCGTGGTCACCAACCCGGGCTTCCGCATCCCGGTGCCGCCGGCGCGCGTGGAGCAGCTGCGTGCCTACAAGGGTCAGACTCTGACCCTCGGGATCCGCCCGGAAGACATGCGCATCGGCGGCGACGGCGTCAACGCGTTCGAAGCGCTCGTCGAGGTCGTCGAGCCGCTTGGCTCGGAGATCCTCCTCGACATCACGGTCGGTCGGCAGGCGATGGTGGCGCGCGTGGAGCCGACGGTGCGGGCGAAGATCCACGAGAAAGTCCGTTTCAGCGTCAAGCCGGATCAACTCCACTACTTCGACGCCAAGACCGAAGCGGCGATCTAACCACTTGGGAGGGGGCGCATACCGCCCCCTCCCAACCCCTCCCCATCGGACGAGACACCAACGTCTCCGCGACCCGTGAGTGCTCCCGTGAGTGACCTCGCGAGCCGCCGGGCCCGCCGCACCAGCGCCGCGCGGCGGCGGGAGATCGGGATCGCGTATCTGCTCCTCGCACCGACCGTGTTGCTGATGGTCGGCGTGCTGGCCTATCCCGTCGCGTGGGAGGTCTGGGTCAGCCTCACGGACCTCTCGCCGCTCAACGACGGGCCCGCCCGCTTCGTCGGTCTGGAAAACTATCGGCGGCTAGCGGGAGACCCCCAGTTCTGGCGCGCGGCCACGGTGACGATCGTCTACGCGGCGGTGACGAGCCTGGCCAAGCTCGGCCTCGGGATGGGCTTCGCGCTGCTCCTCGCGCGCCCGTTCCGCGGGCGGGCCTTCGTGTTCCTGGCGATCTTCCTTCCGTGGGCCTATCCGGCGAGCGTCAGCGTCGTCGGATGGTACTGGACGCTGAGTCCGCCGATTCCGACCGCCTACAGCGTCTTCATGGGCACGCTGAAGTACGCGGTGGACTCCGCCTTCGGCGGCGGCGCCTGGGCGTTCCTGAGCGTGACGCTCTTCAACATCTGGCGTGGCAGCTCCTTCATCGGCGTGTTCCTCCTCGCCGGCCTCAACGCGGTGCCGCCGGAGCTCTTCGACTGCGCGCTCCTCGAATCGAAGAGCGCCTGGCGCCGCTTCTGGCTCGTGACCGTCCCCCTGCTCCGTCCCTTCCTGGCGCTCGCGGTGTTCCTGTCGCTCACGACCGCGTTCTCCGACCTCGCCAACGTCTGGATGCTGATGGCGGGCCGCATCGTGTTCCCGGTGGTCGGGACCCACGCGTACTGGCTCGCCATCAACTCGGGACAGTTCGGTCCGGCTTCGGCGCTGTCGCTCGCGCTCGTCCCGTTCCTGCTCGCGGTGCTCTTCGTGCTCTTCTGGCTGTTCGACCGGCCTGAGACACGGCCGGCGCGGGGGACCGCGTGAGGCCCTGGTCGCGGTGGCGGAAGGCCGCGCACGCGGCGCTCCTCGTCCTGGTGACGGTGTACTGCCTGTTCCCGATCTACTTCATGCTCGTGCAGTCGCTGAAATCCGCCGAGGAGGACGTCTTCGGTAACCCGCTCATCGTCCGGTATCCGACGTTCGAGAACTTCGAAGAGCTGTTCGACCTCCGCGGCGGCCGGGGCCGGGGCTACGTCGGGACCGCGCTCCGCCGCTCGTACCCGTTCCTCGATTGGATGGAGAACACGCTCATCCTCTTCACGGGCGCGGTGATCATCACGCTCGTCGTGAGCGTCCTCGCCGCCTACGCCCTCGGGCGCCTGCAGCCCCCCGGGTTCCGGACCTGGCGCCGGGTCATCTTCGCGAGCTACATCATTCCGCACACGATCCTGTTCGTGCCGCTCTACCAGGTGATCATGAAGCTCGGGCTCGACGACAATCTCCTCGCGCTCCTGATCGTCTATCCCACGCTCGCCATCCCGTTCTGCGTGTGGGTGCTCTCGGCCTATTTCCAGCACCTGCCGCGCGAGGTGGAGGAATCCGCCATGGTGGAGGGTGCCGGCCGCGTGACGACGTTCTTCAGGATCGTGCTGCCGATGAGCCGCCCCGTCGTGGTGACCGCCGGCATCTTCGCGCTGGGCACGATCGCCAGCGACTTCACGCTCGCGTCGGTGTTCCTGCTCAGCGCGGAGAACCAGACGATCCCCGCCGGCCTCGCGACGATGGAGGTGGCGCTCGACGAGCTGCAGGCGGTCGCCGGGATCAACCTGATGGCGATCCCCGTCGTCCTGCTCTGCGCCCTGCTCGCGCGCGGTTACGTGCGCGGGCTCACCGCCGCGATGCTCGAGGGGTCCTAGGTCTGGGAGCGTGTCGGGGAATTAGAGGAGCGCCACGGGTGCCCCGGGGCGCTCCGAACGTCGGGGGGCTTGGGGGGCGCCCGCAGCCCCCCATGTCACGAGGGCGGCTTGGGGGGCGCCCGGAGCCCCCCAACTTCAACGAGCCGGATGATGCGATGGAGGGCGGTCTCCGCGATGTAGATCGCGCCGTCGCGGTCGACGGCGATGCCCGCCGGATCGCCGAGCTCGCGCGCAATCGACGTCACCACGCCGGACGGCGAGACCCGGTAGAGCCCGCGGATGTGGAAGCCACTGCTGACGTACGCACTGCCGTCGGCGCCGAGCGCGATGTTCGTGCCGTGATAGTGCCCGGCGGGCAGCCGGGCCACCCGCCGGAGGCCGACGCCCGGCGTGAGCCGGAACAGCTGCCCCAGCGAATCGAGCAGCAGAAGATCGTCGCCGGGCAGCGACGCGACCGAGATGAACCGGGAGAGCGGCTCCGCGCCGGGCGTCACCGCCCACCAGCGTGGAAACAGCGGCGGGACAAGATCGAGCCGGCGCGGCCGCACGGCGTCCCGCAGGTCGACGCGGAAAACGAGCGGGCCCTGATAGCCCTCCCCTGCCGCCGACTCGAGAATCGGTGGAAGCGGTGTCTCCGAGCGCATCCGCGTCTCGGCGCTCGCGTAGTCGAGGACGATCAGCCTGCCGCGACCGTCGAGGGCGATCGCCCCGCCGCCGACGAGGTGCTGGATGCCCACCGCCACGTCCTCCAGCCGTCGCGCGCGCGTGAGACGCGAGACGCGATTGCCATTCTCTTCCCCGAGGAGGAGGTCGCCGGTCTCCGCGTCGATGGCGAGACTCCCGAAGACGTTCTTACGAGGGCCGTCCGAGAACGGGATCACGATCCGCGGCGCATGGGCCCCATCCACGGGGAGGGGCGCCGACAGGTCGAGCTCAAAGATTTCCGCCGCGGCGTCGCCCCGCCAACCGTGACTCAACACGACGAGGCGTCCCGCCGGCGTGAACGCGATCTGCGCCGGCCGCGGGATCCGCGTCACCACGACCTCCACATGCCACTCGTCGGCCGCCCGGGCCTGGGCGACCGCGGGCCGAGAGGCGTCTGCACGCCAAAGACCCGCGAGGGCGACCCCGATGGCGAGCGCCCACGCGAGCGGCGCGGGCGAGGTCAGCCTTGACACGCTGAAACGGCCGGTGCTAGGGTCACGCGCACGAACGTTTCCACGCTGCTCACCCATTTCCCCTGGAGCAACCGATGATGATCAGAGTGATGGTCGCCGTCGTCGCCCTTCTCGTCGGCGGGATGTCGCTTCCCGCCGAAGCACAGCAGCCGGCCGGACCGAAGGGTGTGACGACCAAGGGCCTCGTTACCTCGCTCGGAGGCTTCAGCGCTGTCGTCAATGCGCCCCTGCTCGTCACTGGCGCGACGATCAGCCTCGAGCCCGGCGGTCAGACGGGGCGCCAGCAATACCGCGTACCCACCTTCGTCTATGTGCTCGAAGGCATTCTGACGACGTTCTACGAGGCGGGACCGGTAGGCATCGGCGGGACGCAGTACCACTCCGCCGGGCAATCGTTCATGGACAACTCCGGGTGGTGGCACAACTACACCAACACGACGGACAAGCCGGTGAAGCTCATGCTCGTGCATATCGGATATCCCGGCCGGCCGGATCCCATTCAGAAACCCGAGCCTGAGTAGCTCACGTTCGAAGGGGGGGCACTCCGCGCCCCCCCTTCAGACGTAGCGCCTACTTCACGACGCCGCCGGTGATCCCCTGGATGAAGCGGTCGAGGAAAAAGTTGTAGAGGATCGCCACCGGGAGCCCGACCAGCAGCGCCGCCGCCATGATCGAGCCCCAGAAGTAGACGTCGCCGCGGATCAACTCCGTCGGCACGCCTACCGGGACCGGCTTCTGGTCGCCCGGCGCCACGAACGCGAGCCCGTACAGGAAGTCCTGCATCGAGAGCGTGAAGGCGAAGATCACCGAGGTCAGGACGCCCGGCAGGCTCACGGGCAGGACCACCCGAATCAGCGCGCCAAGCTGGCCGCAGCCGTCCACGCGCGCGGCTTCTTCCATCTCCATCGGCACCGTCTTGAAGAACCCCATCATGAGCCACGTGCAAAAGGGCACTGTGAACGTCGGGTAGACGAGCACAAGCGCCCACCAACTGTCCTGGAGTCCGAGCGTGGCGACCACGCGCGACAGCGGCAGGAAGAGGATGATCGAAGGGACCAGATAGGTCATGAAGATCGCGATCCCGATATTCTCGGAGCCCGGCAGGCGCAGGCGCGCGAGGGCGTAGCCGGCGGGCACGGCGGTGAGCAGCGTGATCACCGCCACCCACGCCGAGATCGTCATGGTGTTGACGATCCAGGAGCCGAAGTTCGTCTGGTAGAAGAGCGTGTAAAAGTTCTTCAGAGTCGGTGGCAGATTGAACCAGAACGGGACGTTCCCCATCACGTAGAGGTCGGACTCCCGCTTGAACGCAGTGATCAGCATCCAGTAGATGGGGAAGACCGCGATGAAGAGATACGGAGCGAGCCCGAGATAGATCCACATGTGGCGCCGCCTGCTCTTCTGCTGGTCCGTGAGCGGGGCCTTCATGCGGACTACCACTCCTTCCGCTTGATGTTCCGCAGGACGAGGAACAGCAAGGGGAAGAGCAACGGCACGAGACACAGCGCGATGGCGGCGCCCCGGCCGAGGTTGCCGGCCTGGATGCCGATCTGGTACGCGAGCACCGGCAGGATCTTGGTGGCGTTGCCCGGGCCGCCCTGCGTGAGTAGGTAGACGACGCTCAGGTCGGAGAGCGTGAAAACCGTGTCGAACAGGAACCCGATCATCAGGATCGGGAAGATCATCGGCACGACGATGTTGTGGAAGCGCTGGAAGAACGAGCAGCCGTCCACCTTGGCCGCGTCGAGCACCTCGAGCGGCACCGCCGTGAAGCCCGCGAGCAGCACGATGGCGCTGAACGGGAACGTGCGCCACACGTTGACCGCGATGCACGCCATGAGCGCGAGCGCGGGCTGGCCGAGCCACACGGGCCAGGACTCGGAGCCGTAGCCGCCGATCAGTCCCAGCCGGAACAGCACCCAGTTGATGACGCTGAACTGGGAGTCGTACATCCACTTCCACGAGAGCACGCTGATGGCGACCGGCAGCGTGAACGGAATGACCACGAGACCGCGGATCAGCTTCTTGCCACGGAAATCCTGCAGGAGGAGGAACGCGAGCAAGGTCCCGAGGAGGCCCTTGAAGATCGCCGCCACGACGAGGAACACGATGCTGTTGCGCAGGGCGATCCAGAAAGTGTCCATCTCCCACGCGGCCCGGAAATTTTCGAGGCCCACGAACCGGGCGACGGGCTCCCCGACATTCGCGTCGCTCACCGCAAGCCAGAGGGAGAACAGGAAGGGCGCGCCGACGAGGAGCATCACGTAGAGCGCGGCCGGCGCGAGCAGCAGGTAGCCGAAGCTGAGACGGCGAGCGGTGGCGGTCTGCCACCAGGAACGCCCCGTGCCGCGCATGGGGAGCGAAACAGCGGCGGCCCGAGGCTCCGGGCCGCCGCTGAGCGAAGCTGTCGTCATGCGCTCTTGTGCTTGGAGAAGATCCGGCGGTACTCGCCCACGCCCCACTTCATCACGTCCTCGACCGCCTGCCCGCGCGCCACCCGCGTGAACATGTCCGGCAGCACGAAGAGGTTCACGACCTCCTGGATCGGCGTCGTGAACGGCCCGGGATACCCGTAGAACGCGACGAGCGGCGGGAAATCCTGCAGGATCGCCATCTTGGCGTCGCTGCCGATGATGGGCATCGGCTTCTTCGAGTCACCGAGCAAGTACGGCATGTTGTAGCCGCGGCTCTGGATCATGCCCTCCTTGAACTCGCCCATGAAGTGGCCGAGAAACTCCTTGGCCGCCTGCTGGTTCTTCGAGAACTTCCAGATCATGTAGACGTTGGCAGCCGAGGTGCTGACCCGCTTGCCGCCCGGGCCCGCCGGCTCCAGCGCGATGTGCGTGTTCTTGAACACGTCGGGGTTGGTGTCCTCGGTCGTGCGGTACGCGGAGATGGCGTCGTGGATCCAGCAACCGACGCCCGAGGCGAGGAACCGGTTGTCCGAGGCATCATCCCACGAGAAAACCTCGGGGGTCATGCCCTCGTCGAACAGCGCCTTGGCGAAGCGGAGCGCCTCGCGCGTCTCTTTCGAGTCGATGAGGATGTTGTTGCCGGAGGCATCCGCCTCGGCGCCGCCGAAGCTGAACAGGAGCGAGCGCCAGTTGAGGTTGGCGTCCGCGCACTGCGAGAACTGGATGCCCGTGGGATGCCCCTTGGCCTTGAGCGTCCGCGCGGCGACGCGCGCGAGCTCCCACGTGGTCGGCGCTTTCAGGTTGTTGGCGTCGAAGAGGTCCTTCCGCCAGAGCATCGGCAGGAGGATGTAGAACATCGGGACGCCGTACGAACGCCCTTCCACCTGGACGAGCGGGCCGGCGGATGGGATCCACCCGCCGCCTTTCTTGCCGATCCCGTCATAGACGTCGCTGATGTCGACCAGGCTCTTGTAGTAGAGCCGGGTGAGGATCGACGACCCGTTCATGATGATGTCGTGGCCCGCGCCGGCGGCGTATTCGGCAGCCATGCGTGCCGGCAGCTCGAGATGGGGGATGTGATCGACGCGCACCTTCACGCCGTTCTTGTCGCCCCACTCCTTGACGAATTTGTTGTCGAACCACGCGTCATAGGCAGGGATGAAGTGGCTCCACTGGAGGATGCGCAGCGTGGTGCCCTTGATCTGCGCCGGCGCTTGTTTGGCGTCGAGCATCGTGAGGAGCGAGGCGCCCGCGAGGCCTCCGCCCGTCGCGCGCAGGAACTGGCGGCGGGAGGTGGCGGGGCGATCAGTCAGGGCTTGGGGCGTATCGCTCATTTTAGGGCCCTCCTTGGTAACGGGCACGTTGGACATGGTGGATCAAACCACTGAAAAGATCCTCTCCTTTAATCGCACGCCGGAAGACCTGTCAAGCGTTATTTATTGTCGTGTTGGGCGATGGCAGCTAAAAACCGGCGTGCTATCCTCAACGCCATGCGCCGGCCGGCCGTCGCCCTCGTCGCCGCCATCGCCGCGGTGGGGATCCTGACCGGGGGGCTGGCCTGGCTCCTCAACGACCCCAAGCCGCCTCACGGCGCCGACCGGGCCGAGCACCTCTACTACGCCTTTTGCGCAAGCTGCCACGGCGTGGACGGGCGCGGCTCGTGGCGCGCGGGCCTCTTTCTCGTGCGTCCCGGTGACCTCACCAACCCGGAGCGCATCGGGCAACGATCCGACGGATACCTCGCCGACCTGATCAAGCATGGCGGCGCGCCGATCGGCCGGCCGGGCATGCCGGCGTTCGGCTCCACGCTGAGCGACGAGCACATCCAGCTCCTCGTGCAGTACGTCCGCGGGATCTCGCAGGGGCGCCACGCATCCCTGCGCGTCAAGGACGCCCCGTGAGACCGTCGATGAAGCGATCGAGGACGAGTGTGAAGGCGAGCGCGGTCGGCACGCCGACGAGCAGCGCCCCCGCCATGAGGGCGCCCCAGAAAAAGATGTCGTAGCGCACCAGCATCGTGGGCAGCCCGACCGTGATGACCTTCTCGCCGACCGGCGAAGCGAACACCACCGCGTAGAGGTACTCCTGCGTCGACAGCGTGAACGCGAGGATGGCGGTCGTGACGATCCCGGGCACGCTCAGCGGTAGCACCACGCGCACGAGCGCGCCCGCGACGCCGCATCCGTCGACCCACGCCGCCTCCTCCACCTCGAGCGGCACCGCGCGGAAGAACCCCATCATCAGCCACGTGCAGAACGGGATCGTCATCGTCGGGTAGAGCAGCACGAGCGCCCAGCGTGAATCCATCAACCCGAGCGCCGCGACGACCGG